>JAUWIB010000027.1 GCA_030605565.1 bacterium | reverse complement strand
AGTTCCCGGAGCGTTTCGTGCGCGGCATACCGTCACCGCCGAAACTGCCGACACAGGTCTGGATTAACAAGCCAAATGAGGAAAGGAATGTAGCTTAACCGGATGTGAAATCTGTCTCATTTTCATTGACACAGCCCGGGTACGCCTCTCCCAGAACCTACCAAAGTGGATAGTAGGTTGGAACCCCTGCCCCGAAGGGGTCGTCCTGAGCGGAGTCGAAGGACGAGGTTCCGACAACATGTCAAGAACTCAGGGCTCCCGACACGGGACTCTGGTGAGTAATTTGAGAGTCGGAACCCGCAAGGGGGTTCCGACCTACGGGACTGTCCTTCCTTCGTCGAACGCTCCCTACGTCATCCTGAGCGGAGTCGAAGGGCGACGTTGGGTTTGCTCCTACCCCAACGCCACGTCAAGAGCCATCATCACTGCAAAGCCTAACATCACGCCCATGGTGGCGGCGTGTGAGTGGCCGCTGGTCTGGGACTCCGGCACCAGTTCTTCCACTACCACAAATATCATCGCCCCAGCCGCGAAAGCCAGTGCATAGGGAAGAATAGGTCGCGCTATCAATACGAGAGCCGCTCCCAGCACACCCGCGACCGGTTCGACCACACCGGAAAGTTGACCGTACCAAAACGATTTTGCCCGCGACATGCCTTCGCGCCGAAGCGGCATCGACACCGCCAGGCCCTCCGGGAAATTCTGTATCCCGATGCCTATCGCCAAAGCTACCGCCCCGGCCAAAGTTGCCGATGGCAGTCCGGCCGCCACTGCGCCGAAAGCGATACCCACGGCCAACCCTTCCGGAATATTATGCAGTGTAATGGCCATAATCAAGAGCGTCGAACGCTGCCAACTGGTCTTGATCCCTTCGGCTTGGTCCGTGGGGAAACCTGGGTGCAGGTGGGGCAGGATGCGGTCAAGGCCACGCAGGAAAACTGCTCCCAGCAAGAACCCAACGGTAGCCGGAACCCATGAAGGTAATGACTGACCCTCGGACATCTCGATCGCCGGCGCCAGGAGCGACCAATAGCTGGCGGCGATCATCACGCCGGCGGCAAAGCCGAGCATGGCGTCGAGAGTTTTTCGTTTCATCTCCTTGGCCACGAAGACGGTAGCGGCGCCCAACGCCGTAACAAGCCAGGTAAAGCAAGTTGCGAGCAAGGCCTGCCAAATCGGGCTCAGGTCTTTCAATGATTCCAGGAACGACATAATCTACTCATCCACCAAGAATCCATGTTCTCTCCGGTTGACCATAACGGGTACAGCAGCGGTGCGTTGTAGTCGAGCCGGTATCATATCGCTACTCTTGTACCCTACGATTGAGTGTTTGCCGGCACTTGTCCACTAAAACGTTGCGCCGCTGCGTTTGTTCTGTTTTTTGATTTGTGCTGAGTTCGTCATGGTTGCCGGCTTAATGCCCTTGGGAATGCCGTATATAAGTCTGGACCTCCGGTGCAATGAAGCCTATCTTGGGGATATGGATAGTATTACCTACCAACCTATCGGCGTTGTGCACTCTCCGTTCAGCAGGCCCGAAGGCACGCCCGTCCAGCCCAGTCGAAGTTCCGGCGCTTCAGGCAGTATCGAATTGCTTCCGGAGTATACCGAAGGTCTGAGTGACCTGGATGGCTTCTCCCACCTCGTGCTGCTCTTTCACTTGCATCTATCGGAGGGGTTTGCGTTGACGGTCAAGCCACATCTGGACGATCAAAGGCGCGGTCTTTTTGCCACCCGTGCGCCGCGGCGACCCAATCCGATCGGCCTTTCAGTATTAGTGATTGATCGCATCGACGGCAACATCATCCACGTGTCTAACCTGGATATTATCGACGGTACGCCGGTGCTGGATATCAAGCCGTACGTTCCACCTTTCGACGAGGCCGAAGACGTTCGATTCGGCTGGTTGGAGGGGAGATCAGGTCGAGCCGACAACACCAGGGCGGACAGACGGTTCCATCGCGGTCAGTAACTGACTTGCCAGAAGCTGTTTCACAAGCCCACGTCCCGCTTCACTGTGATGGATGTGAACAGGTGCGTCTCCGTCCGTAGATGCTATCACTACACCGGCACGTGGGCCAGCATGAACTCCAGCAGACGAATGGCGCCCGACTTGCCCTCGGACCCGACCTCCATCGATGGCCCGACACAGGAGGGACAACCATCTTCACAGGCGCACGATCTGAGATGCTCCAGACAGGCCGCCCACAAGGGCTCGTGCTCGTTGAACAGTTTCTCCGAGAGACCGACTCCGCCGGGGATGTTCTCATAGATATAAATAGTGGGTTGCTCCGTGAACGGCGCGCGTACCTGCGAAATGGAGCGCAAGTCGCGCGGGTCGCACATTACCCACAAGGGCGCTATCTTGCCCAGGATATTGGCCAACCCTCGCAGAGCGCCGCCGAAGTCGGAACTGCCCAGACCGACGCGGAAGGAGACATCACCGGGGAAAGCGTACCAGAACGCACTGGTGTGCATCTCCAGTTCCGGCAAATCAAGTTTGCCTGATCCTACGTTTTCGTGTGTCTGGAATTTGATTTTCTTAAACATCACGGTGACGCTGGTGACCGACACGTCGCCGTGACTCATGCGTGAGTCACCGAACTGGGTTTCACCGTTAACCGCCAGCACCTTCAGATTGCTCTTGGTCTCAGCATCGGTGTAGTAGTCAACCTTAGTCTCCTTGACGTATGCCTTGCGCCCTTCCCAATCGAGTTTGGTCACCTGATATTGATCGGCGCGGTGCAGATAAATCGCCTCGGGGTGGAGGAATATCGGCGCTGAAAAATAGTCGACTTCGCCAATCACGGAGGAATTCCTGTTTTCGTTCAGTATCACGAAATTCTTCGGCGAAGCTGAGCGCAATGACACTTCCCCCGCGGGATAGATCTCGGATGACCAATGGTAACGATTTCCGGAATGTCTGACCACATTGGAATCTGCCAGGTAGTCGAGGATTTCGACGCTGCCGTCGCATGTACGCGTGTCTTCTTCGTCGTAAGGAAGTTCGAAGGCGCCGCACTTGAGGTGATTGGTCCTGATGATAAGATTGTCCGGGTCAATGATCCCCGACTCCGGCGTCTTATCAAGAATGTACTTGGGTTCGCTGCACAAGAACTGGTTGATAGCAGACGAATTGGCGACCATGATAGTCAGCGAGGCCGAACTGCGTCGCCCTGCCCGACCGGCCTGCTGCCAGAGTGAGGCAATCGATCCGGGGTAGCCGACGATGATCGATACCTCCAGGCTTCCGATATCAACGCCCAACTCCAGAGCATTGGTCGACACGACGCCGGTGATGGATCCATCGCGCAAGCCCCGCTCGATCTGTCGCCGTTCGTTCGGCAGGTAGCCGCCGCGATAGCCGGCGATTTTGACGCCGCGACCGAAGTCGCCCTTTAATTCGCGTTGGAGATAAGTCAGAAGCACCTCGACATACAGCCGGTAACGGGCAAAGACAATCGTCTGAATGCGGTGCCGCAGGAAATATGTTGCCAACCGCGAGGCCTCTTTGATAGCCGACTTGCGCATCCCAAGCTGTTTGTTGATCACCGGCGGGTTGTAGATCAGGAAGTGTTTCTCACCCGCCGGAGCGCCGTTGTTGTTAACTAACTCTACCGGTCGGCCGATGATGCGTCCGGCCAGTTCGTCCGGGTTGGCGATGGTGGCCGAACAACAGATAAACGTCGGATTCGAACCATAGAACTTGCAGATGCGACGCAGTCTTTTGATCACGTTGGCCAGGTGGGATCCGAAGATGCCCCGATAGTGGTGGACCTCGTCGATCACGACGTACTTGAGATTCTCAAACAGTTTGATCCATTTCGTGTGGTGGGGGAGGATGCCGGTGTGCAGCATGTCGGGATTAGTGATGACGATATGCCCGGCCGAGCGAATCGCCCGCCGCGCTGTGTGCGGTGTGTCGCCGTCGAAGGTATAGGTCTTAATATCGACATCCAACTTTTGGATCATGTCGTACAACTCCCCCAGTTGATCCTGCGAGAGCGCCTTGGTCGGGAACAGGTAAAGGGCGCGCGTGTCCGGTTGTTTCAGAATTCTATCCAGAACCGGCAGGTTATAGCACAACGTTTTGCCGGAGGCGGTCGGTGTCACCACCACCACGTCCCGGTCGTTCTGGATCAGTTGAATCGTCCGCGCCTGGTGAGAGTAGAGTTGAGTGATTCCTTTTTCAGAAAGGGCGGCAACGATCCGACGATCCAGTTGCTGCGGGAAGTCCTCGTAGATCGCATCTCGTGGAGGATAAGTCTTCCAGTGAACGATATTCCGATTGTACTTTCGGTCGCTCTTGAGTCGGTCGATTATCTGGTCGAGGGTCATGATCTGTCGCTTATCCGGATGCTACACGACCCCCGTCAACCGCCGCCTGCAAATATCGCAAAACTTGTCGCTCTTGGTATCGATATCCAGCATCATCTGACTAAAGTAATTTACACATTTTGGGTTGCGGCATTCGGTCAGGTTGAACAGGTGAGCCACCTGATGGATCGCCTCCTTGTACAATCGCGGGTAAATCTTGGCATCGTCCTCCGGCAATCCGTAGAACTCCTGACGGATTCTAAACAGCGAGACGATCGCAGTGCCGGCCAGATTGTCCGCGTACCCGAGTATATAGCTTTCATCAGGCAAGTATATATCTTCCTCGGCTACCGCAATCACTTTTTCGCGATTGTTCGATTTTATCCGTTCCAGTTTGGCCAGAACTACGTGGGCGAAGTACTGATTGCGGATAACGTTGTGGGCTTCATTCGGCAGTTTCATCCCTTTGAGGATATCCACCGATCGATTGAAGACCGGGCCGATTTCTGCGGCCAGCCGGTTAACCAGCGAGAAATCGACTTCTCCTACCGGGACCACTACGATTTTTGACTTCAAGAAGACCATTGTCCTGAATTACCCGGCCGAAAAGAACTTTGAGTCTGAACCGGTCGGGGATATTTTGACCTCGACTTTGGTAGCGCACCGGGGACACCACCCGACGAAGGCGGTCTGTTGCTTATTGATATATATCCTGGAGTACACGCGGCAGCATTTGAAGTACATCCCCAAAAACGCTCGCCGGTTGGTTGCTTTCTTTTCCATATCCAAGCCTATAAGATAATCGGTTTCGGCGCAATTGCCAAGAAAACGCAGCGGTTTTTTGGTGCGGCGGCTGGGGTCTGTTGGAATCGGCGGAATCTGCGTCATTGCGAGCACGGGTGGCCCACAGCTTGGAGGCTGTCTCATAACTCGGTTGTGAATGCATCGTCCTCAGCACTGTTTATGTGCTAAGATTCTAACACCGCGTAGGGTGGGGGCTTGTCTCCCACCAGTGAATGCCACTTGTGGCCGGCGGACACAAGGCCCGCCGCTA
>JAUWIB010000085.1 GCA_030605565.1 bacterium | reverse complement strand
TAGCGGCGGGCCTTGTGTCCGCCGGCCACAAGTGGCATTCACTGGTGGGAGACAAGCCCCCACCCTACGCGGTGTTAGAATCTTAGCACATAAACAGTGCTGAGGACGATGCATTCACAACCGAGTTATGAGACAGCCTCCTCGGCATGGGTGGTCCCCAGAGAGCACGACCGCCCGGACGAAACGGCGCTTATTTCTCTTCGTCGTCCAGTTTCCGAAGTTCGCGCAGAATCCCCAGAGCGCTGTGGCCGGTAGCCAGATTGGCGATTTTTTCCAACCGCTCCTGATCTGACTCGAACTTTTTCTGCAGTCTCGCCTCGTATGCCTTCTGGAGTTTCTCAAGAAGACTCTCGAGTTCATACGGCTTCGGCAAATAATCAAAGGCGCCGAGCCGCGTACATTCAACGGCCGAATCAAGCGATCCATGCCCGGTCAGAATAATAACCTCAAGAAACTTGTGCTCCTTCTTGAGAATCTCCAGCACCTGTTTGCCGTTGAGCCCGGGCATCTTCAGATCCAGCAATACCAGGTCAAACCTGTCCTTGCCCGCGATAGTCAATGCGTCCTGACCATTGGTCGCCTTGGTGACATCGAAGTCTCGCAGTTCCAGGCGTCTGGCGATCGACTCAAGGAACTTCACTTCATCGTCAACGATAAGCAGCTTTATCTTGTCCGGCATACTGTCCTTCCTTTACTCGCTTAGAATCCAATCCATCGCCAATATCCAAGAAAAGTCCAGAACCAGAGAACGGCAAATGATAAAACGACTATTACCGAACCGTGTTTCAAGAAATCGCCGAGAGTCACCAGTTGCTCTCCGGTATGCGGATCCTTGGCCAGGGCATAAGCAATGGCGTTGTTTGGAGTACCGATAATCAGCATGTGTGCAAACGATGAGGAAAAAGCGGTGGCCAGGCCAATCATCCAGGGGTGAGTTCCGGATATCGTAGCCATCGGGATGGTAATCGGGCCGATCGCCGACACCGTGGCTCCATCACTCATGAAATTGGTTGCTATCCCCGTGAACAAGCTGGTGGCAATAGCCAGTCCTTCGCCGCTGCGGAAGAACTCGGGCAACATAGAGGTGAAACTGTCCGCGAGAAACAGCGCTGCCCCCGTGACAGCCAAACCTTTTCCCAGGGCGCAGGCACTGGCGTACAAAGCGACGACATCCCAGGGGATTTGGGCGATATCGCGCCAGCGGAGAATCCGGAGAATGTTGAGAACAACCAGACAGAGTATTATCGGCCCGCCCATGCCGAATATGTCGCTGGTGGTGATCCACAGGACAATGAGACTGATCAGAACAAAGGCGGTGATATACTCCTTCCGATTCATAGGCCCAATCCGCTCAGACGCCTGGTGCACGAGCGATGAAACATTCAGTTTTTTGACTTTCAGTTTCTTGCGAAACATGATGAAGAAGTAGGTTGCGATTACCAGCGCCATGACGGGTACAAACGGCAGACCGTACTGAACCCACTCACCAAACGTGGGGGGTATTCCATAGTCCGTGAGAATCCCAAGCATTACGGCGTTGCGACCGCCGGCGGCCGGCGAACCAGGTCCGCCGCAGTTGGCCACAAAACATAGCGAGAGAACAAACATAACGGCCAGGGATTTGTCCTGCCTGACGCCGGCAGTACGAATGGAGGAGGCGTAAACCATCATGAAAAGCGGCATAATGAAAGCGATGAGCGCGTGCTCGGAAATAAATGAACAGGCCACTCCAAACATGGGTAGAAAAAGGAACAAGAGCAATTTCAGGTTCTTCGCCGGACCTAACAACAGCAGCCCGATTCGTCGGTCTAACCCTGTCTTGCATATGGCGGTGGACATGGCCAAAACACCGAAGATGAAGATGACAGCATCTTTGGAGTAGCCCTTGGCGATGTCATCTGGTCTCAAGACGCCGAGGAAGTACATGAATACCCCCACCAGCAAGGCCGTGATGCCAACAGGCACGGCGCCGGTGGCCCAGAAAAGCGCCGCCACCACCAGCGTGCCCAGCATGACCTTGGCTCGAAAGGCCGCATCGCTCGGTGTCAGGGGCTGTTTCACTTCATTACCTGACTCATCGATCACAGTGCTGGACAGGTTGTACTTGTAGCTATAGTAGTGAGCGATGTTCTCACCATCGTCCATCTTGCGATAGTCCGCGTAGCCCATGCAGGCATCAGTAAACTCGCCCGTTTTCGGAGCCGACATCAACTCCAGCATGCGGTCAGAAGGAGGTGTGAGAATGATTGCTGCAAACAAGAGGAGGCCGAGCAGTATGACTCCAGGCCGTGAGTTGTGCGATCCTTTCAACCAACCCCTGAAGGAGCCTTTCTCTGTATGCGGTATCTCATGGCGAGCCATGACGTGAACTTTGTCCCGCCGGGCGGTTTCAATGACTTCTACCAGCTTCTCGAATTCGTATGGCTTTTGCAGGTAGGTGTAGGCATCGAGTCGGCCCGTTTCCATGGCTGACTTCATCGTTCCGTGCCCTGTCAACATGATGATCTGAAGCTCAGGACGATACCTTTTGAGTTCCGTAAGAACCTGCTCTCCAGACATACCTGGCATCTTGCGATCCAGAAGCACAATGTCGATATCGGAGTCAGTGCGCACAAGTTTGACAGCGTCCTCGCCGCTGTTCAGGTCAACGGTATCAAAGCCATGCAGTTTGAGACGCTTTGCTAAGGAAGTACGAAACTTGTCCTCGTCGTCGATCAGCAATACCTTAGGCATAAATCAACTCCGGTCCACTCACACTGGTTATTTTGAAAGGTCTTTCATACACTCGGCAATTTCCTGACACAAGTCCGAAAGGAGCAGCAAGCCAACCACTCTGGATTCCTGCGTAACGAGAACGGACAAACATTCCCATTGGATGATTTTCGCGATGGCTTCACCCAGTGACGTGCTCACATCGATGCTCTCGCTGATGGGATGCATTACATCCTTGACCTTCAAGTTGGAAGCTCTCAGACACAAATCCGACAAATCGTCATGGAAGAACTGAGAGTGATCCATCACCGACGACATCATCTGTTCGCTGACGCCGGCACTGGCGAGCTTGCTGGTGTCGTGGAGGAAATCACGGTGGGGTTGCAATGCTTTGAGAAAAGCCAGTTGGCCGAATTTACCGATGATCTTGTCGTTTTCATCGGCGACAAGCACCCCTCGAAAAGGTTGTCGACGCCGATCTCTTCGTTTTTGAGCTTCCTCAATGGCCAGAACTGTTTCAAGCAGAGTGGCCTCCTGGGGTACGACCGCATACTTATCGCGGGGTACCATCAATTCCTTAACACTTTTCATTACCACGATGTCCTCCGATCGTATGGCTGGACAATCTTTCTCTTCATCCTCTGAACCCTGTCTGAGTTTCGGCGCTCGGTCCCTTGTGGCGGACAGGTAACACCAGGGTAAAAGTACTTCCGTATCCGGGGCGACTCCGGACCTCTATCTCTCCACCCAGGTCTCTGACAATCCCATAACTGACCGAGAGCCCGAGGCCGGTTCCTTTCCCCACCTCCTTGGTCGTGTAGAACGGCACGAAGATATTTTCCAACTGCTCCCCGCTCATTCCCTTGCCGGTATCGGATAGCTCTATCCTGACTTGCTCGCCGGTGCGCTTAGTGACAATGGAGATTCTTCCCGGCTTATCTTCCAGAGCGTCTATGGCATTATTGAGTATGTTCAGAAGCACCTGCTCCAGTTGATTGCCGTCGGTGACCAACTCGGGAACGTCGTCGCCGTATTCTCTTTTCACCTCGATATTGGACACTATCATTTCATGTCCCAGCAACCCATCCACAACCTCGTCGATCAACTGGTGGATGTCCTGCTCCTTCAGGTCAATATCCGTCCTGCGGACGAATCCCAGCAACTTGCGAGTGATATCGCGGCACCTGAACACAGACTCCTGGATGGAATCCAGATAATGGGCCAACTCCTCCGGTGTGACCGGTTCTCCCAACTTCGGGTCCATAAGGTCCTTCATCAATCCGGCTTCCTCATTGATGGAAGCGAGCGGGTTGTTGATTTCATGCGCTATTCCTGCCGCCAATTCACCCACTGAGGCCAGCTTGGCGGCATGCGTGAGTTGCAGGCGACTAATGTCGGAATCCCTTTGTAACTCAACGCGTTTTCGGGAACGGTTGACTATGACGATAAAACCGATGATGACCATGGCGGCAGCGGCTCCGATTATCCTCAGTCGGAAACTGGAAAAGAGGCTCTGGCGCTGTCCGGGAGGCTTTTGAACAATTAGTGACCAGTCAACCGTTTGCAACCACGAGTAACCATAGGTGAATGACGCGCCGTTGACTATGGCCTCGGTCGAACCCTGTCGTGGAGTCCGAGGTGGTATCAGGGAACTGGTGTCCAGCGGCTGGGCAATCACCCTGGCTACCAGTTGATAGGTTCCGTTCAAGTTGACGATGGATGCCGCCACATCGCTCGAACCTCCCAGTGAACTCATGTAATGGTACATCTTCTGAGGATCGAGCGTAGCCCGCAGCACCACCAGTCCCTCGTGCGTAACCCTGCTCACGGCTATGGTGAAATGCGGTCTCTGTCGGAATCCAAGATAGATGTCAGTGATGATGAAGCTGGCCCGTTGCTCCCTCAGAGTAGCGTACCATTCCTCCAGATGGTAATCCTGTTTTTCCAGAGATGGATAGGGTCCGGCGTAGGACACCTGCACCCCGGAAGAATCGAAGAAACCAATGTCGACAAACACATCGCTGATGCGACGCAGTCCCTTCAGATCGTGGTCCAGATCGGCGGAAGTCGGCTTCAGTGGGAAGCCTGGATCATCGATCAAGTTGGAGAGATTGACCTGCCTTTCCGACAGGAAAAGATCCAGCGTATTGGCCTGGCTCTCAGCCATCGCCTTCAAGTGAAGGCGCTCGCTCTCTGAGACTACGGCGCCATACTGAAGGAGGAAATACGTGGCGAGTATTATCACCGGACTCAGGTAGGTCAGCGATAAACGGAGAGTGGTCTTGCGTCGGAGAGAACGGTAATGTTCCGCACTCACCGGCCCTGGTTCATGAAACCCGTTTGCTTTTGTTGATGTACGTTCAGCTATGGTATACACTCACTATCAGTCGTACCATCTCGGCAACGTTATCCGTTCTGGGAGTTTTGGAAGTCATCTGCAAATCTGTTCGACTACCTCAACCTTGAGAAACTATTCACAATGTACACAGGTAGTTCTGGATGTCAACCAGTTTCGGAGGTGTCTATATGAACTTTGCTGCGGTGGCTGACAACCCGAAATACATGGCTACACAAGGTGTTTCCGGAAGGCCCGAACAGTCAAAGGACGCAATCGACCCTGGATTCATCTTGCAGTTATCGTTCAGGCGTCGTAATATGGGGCCGACTTTTGAGGTATCCTATGGCCGAATGTTTTTTTGTAACAGATTTGCATGGCGATCTTGAGCGCTTTCAGAAGCTCTTCGATTCCATCATGAGTACTCCGCCCGGAGCGCTCTTCATTGGCGGAGATATTCTTCCCTTCGGGGTCGGCGCGACGACTCATCCTGCCATGGATCATGACGACTCGGTGATCGGCTATCTGGCGCGAGAATTCGGGAACCTCCGGAGGGCCCTGTCGAACCGGTACCCGAGAGTCTTCATAATTCCTGGTAATGATGATCCTCGTTTATGCGAGGAGGACCTCCGCGCCGGGGCGGAAGAAGGACTGTGGGAGTATGTCCACAACTCCAGAACCGATTTGGGGAAGTTCTCCGTCTACGGGTACTCGTTTATTCCCCCGTCACCATTCCTGCTGAAAGATTGGGAGCGCTACGATGTGTCTCGCTTTGTTGACCCCGGCTGCGTATCTCCGGAGGACGGGTACAGGTCAACGCCTGGAGTTGCTTTGTCGAACAGTAACACAGCTTCGTAGGTTGGAACCCCTGCCCCGAAGGGGTCGTCCTGAGCGGAGTCGAAGGGCGAGGTTCCGACAACATGTCAAGAACTCAGGGCTCCCGACACGGGACTCTGGTGAGTAATTTGAGAGTCGGAACCCGCAAGGGGGTTCCGACCTACGGGACTGCCCCTTTGAAAAGTGAATGTAGCGCAGGTCTGTCTTCAAACCTGCCAACAAAGGCGGGTTCGAAGACGGACCCGTCCTACAAGACTACAAGACTGACGCCGGGCACGGAAAAGAGAGTGTCTCGACAGCCAACCAGGTAAAATGAAATACCGGCTTCACAGACCTTTCGGAATCAGATCACCCAGCCTCGATCACGGCACGCCTGCGCCACGCGGTCAATAGCAATTACGTAGGCGGCGTCTCGCATGAAGAGCTTCCGCTTCCGAGCCAACTCGCTGACAGCGATAAAGGAACCTGTCATCTTCAGGTCGAGGCGGCTCAGTACCTCATCCTTTTCCCAGTAGTAGTTCATATTGCTTTGCACCTGTTCGAAGTAACTGCACGTCACACCGCCGGCATTGGCCAGGAAATCAGGGATCACAAAAACGCCACGATCCTTGAGAGCCTGATCAGCCTCAGGAGCAGTTGGGCCGTTGGCGCCTTCAGCGATCACTTTCACCTGCTTGGAAATCCGGGATACATTCTCGCCGGTGATCTGATTCTCCAGGGCGCAGGGAATCAGTATATCAGCGTCCTGGTCGATCCAGGCATCACCGTCGGTTACCTCATATCCGAGATCGCGGGCTTTCGCTTTGTCGATGCCGCCAAACCGGTCGGTGATTCCTCGCAGGGCTTCCAGATTGATACCGTCCTTCTTAACGAAAGAATACGGTTTCTGGTCAGCCTGGTCCCAGCACGACACGCAGACAGCGGTTCCACCGATCTGTTCATATAGTTGTATAGCATACTGCGCTACATTGCCAAAACCTTGTACCGAGACGGTTGTATCGTCCGGACGGATGTCCAACTCCTTCAGCGCCTCGCGGATAGTGAACACTACTCCGAAACCGGTTGCTTCCGTTCGTCCGAGCGACCCGCCCATACCGACTGGTTTCCCGGTGATAAAGCCCGGATGATGTCCGCCGTGGATGTGCTCGAATTCATCAAGCATCCACAACATGTGCTGAGCGCTGGTCATCACGTCAGGCGCCGGAATATCCGAGATCGGTCCCACATTGCGCGCGAGTTGTCTCACCCAGCCTCGACAAATCTGTTCCTGCTCGCGGGCGCTCAAGTTGTGAGGATCGCATACGACGCCGCCCTTGCCGCCGCCGAGAGGGATTTCGACAACTGCGCATTTCCAGGTCATCCACATCGACAGAGCACGGACGGTATCAATCGTTTCGGCCGGGTGAAATCGAATCCCCCCCTTGCACGGGCCCCGCGCGTCGTTATGCTGGACGCGGAACCCACGAAACACTTTGATCGTCCCGTCGTCCATGCGAACCGGTATGGAGAACTGATACTCTCTCAGCGGATTCCGCAGCAACTCCCGGACAGATGTATCCAGCCCGAGCGTGTCGGCTACACTATCAAACTGGGTTTGCGCCATTTCAAATGCATTGAAGCCCTTGTTCATTTCCGGTACTCCTCTATCGTACTCACGTTAGACTACGCTTCTGTCATCTCCGAATCCAGTCATCCACCACGGTGATCCAACTAATGTCGACCCTGATGTCGCCGGTCGAACAGGTCCCTTCCGACATCGTCGACGGACCGCTCAACACGTTACATACTTCACGAGGCCAAAGGTAGTTATTGCTCACCCCTTGTCAAGCCAATTAGCCGTCCGGTCAGGGGCAACCGTGCGAACTCACGCTCCCCGGTGAAGGTTCGCTATCCGGCCTCCCACCAGGCCGATCAGCGTTCTCGACAAGTTTGGATTAGAGTCTCAAGAGGGGGGTTGCTTGATCCTGATGGGTGGCTTCATCGGGCTATTCGCCCGTTCACGACTTGACTGGAGAGAAGGAGGCCTTTCCACAAGGGCACTGTCAGCTTTCGTCTCGTCTACCCGCCCTCTGTGCCAATATAGGTGAGACAGAATCTGATGGTTCATTTAAGGGCGGTTGGAGGTTGTTTGTATGAGCGGTATTGGAGTCAAAGAATCAGTTGGAATGTCGGCCCCGCAGT
>JAUWIB010000122.1 GCA_030605565.1 bacterium | reverse complement strand
CCCCTTGCGGGTTCCGACTCTCAAACTACTCACCAGAGTCCCGTGTCGGGAGCCCTGAGTTCTTGACATGTTGTCGGAACCTCGCCCTTCGACTCCGCTCAGGACGACCCCTTCGGGGCAGGGGTTCCAACCTACGAAGCTTGATTACCTTGGATACATCCTTCAAACGGGCAGACCGGGAGGTCTGCCGCGCACAATATCATGAGTTTTTGGAAGATCACCTGCGCGGGAATGACAAGTCTGACCGATTTCCTCAACACTCCCCTGCAAAACTACGAACCGAGTGATAACAGGCATCACGGCTGGCGAATGTTGATCAGCATCTGCCCCTTCTGGACCTCAACCACGATCTCGTCGGCGTCAACATCATAGCTGCGTCGTTCACTGGCGTGGGTGGTTTTGAGTGAGACCGTCCGGAAGCTCAACGGACCAACGGTGTCACCTTCCAGCAGCGAACCGTTCTTCGACAACTTCACCACGCAGACCGACTCGCCGGCGTGGGTGTTGAGCAGCCGTACGATAACCTCACGGCCCGGCTCAATCGACACGCCGTAAAGCCTGCCTTCTGCAATCGTCTTCCCGAAACCCAACTCTATCGGTTCGATCATGAAAGCAACCGTTCCCTCGTTGACGCGAACCACTACCTGATCCGCCTCCAGCGGCGTCTCTTCAAAAGTCCAACCACCGCCGGTCCCCTCGTTGGGCAGGTTCAGGGTGTACATAGAGACATCCTTCAGCGGCAAACCGTTGATAAACGGCACGGCGGCATACGAGGCGTTCCCCTCGCCGACGTTCCTGCCATGCACTTTGAGGCCATAACCCGGCTCAACGGGCACTCGAAACAACTCTCCGGCCGCAACGTTAATCTCAAAAGGAGGCGACATCGGTTCCACCGACTCGACACCAAGGATCCAGTTCGGTATTTCAACCGGACCCTGTCCGGCGACGGACTTAGGGCTGTAACCCGACGGTATCTCAAAGAGAGAGTCGCTGACCGCCTGCCTCTTGATATTGCTCAACTCGAAGAACAGTTCCTCCGAAATGTGATTGACGACCTTGACCGGGAAGTTGAGTTCATTCGCTATATACTGGGTCACCACGGGCTGACCCTGAAGCCGGATCAGGCTGCGCTCGCATTTGTAGCCGGCGATCTCCTCGGTACCCTCAACTGAAACCTCTCCTATCCTCTGCAACATTCTCAGGCCCTGGATTTGATCGGTCATCATACTCTGCGGATCATCGGCCGGTCTCTTGAGAAATGTCTTATGCTCCGGTGAAAACGAACGACTCAGGTTGGCTGCCTCGTCGACGATAATGAACCACTCCGTCCCGCCGTCGCTGAGTTCCATTCGGTATCTGCTGTCTCGCACATACAGCCTCCCCTCAGTGACCTTGCCGACATCCCCCACCGTGATGTCAGCCGTGAACTGACCGGGAGGGGCGCTCTCGCAGGCCAACCCAGCCAGCAAAGCGGCAACACAAATCAGCATTACGGTTGCATGTCTCACACTTTTCATAGCAGCAGCTTTCCTTTTCTAAAGGCGGAGCTATTCTCCGCGTTATGTCTTTTCAACGCAGCCAACGGGTGCCGGAGCACTATTCGCTGTCGACAAGGTAGTGGCCCGCTCACCGGTTGTCAATCTCTTGGACTGACAGATGCTGCGCCGTCTCCGACAGTCTGTCCTTTTTCCCTCTTGTTTTTGATCCTCAAATGTCTTTATATGCCACTGAGGTATCCCGATGCAGAAACAGACGTTTCACAGAGCCGAAGAAATCAAAAAAGTCATTCAGTTGACTCCGGGTCGACAGTTGACCCTGACCCGACCGCTGGTGATGGGCGTCCTGAATGTCACTCCCGACTCGTTTTCCGACGGGGGACGGTATGCCACCGTCGACAGCGCCGTCGAGCAGGCTCTGCGCATGGAGCAGTTCGGCGCCGACATTATCGATATCGGCGGCGAGTCAACCCGCCCGGGAGCCAAACCGGTCGACGAGGCAAAAGAACTGAAGAGGGTCATCCCGGTCATTGAACGATTGCGCAACCTGAGCGACATTCCGGTCTCCATTGACACGTACAAGGCGCGCGTAGCCGAAGCCGGGCTGGACGCCGGAGCCGACATGGTCAACGATATTTCCGCGCTTCGATTCGATATCAATATGGCGCCGCTGATCGCGCAGCGGCGAGTGCCGGTAGTGATGATGCACATGCAGGGCAGTCCGCGCGATATGCAGGTCGACCCCAGTTACGAGGATTGTGTTACCGAAATAGTAGTATTCTTCCAGCGGCGGATCGCGCTTTGCGAGACTCAGGGTATCGATAAATCCAAGATCATTATCGATCCCGGTATCGGCTTCGGCAAGCGACTCAGCGACAACCTCCAGATTCTGAGCCATTTCGAGGAGTTTTCCAAACTGGGGGCGCCGGTGATGGTGGCGGCCTCGCGCAAGTCATTCATCGGCATGCTGCATGACACCGACAAGCCGGCCGACGAGCGGCTGGGCGGGTCGCTTTCGGCGGCCATTCTGAGCGTACTGAAAGGCGCCGCTATTGTCCGAACTCACGATGTTTCCGAAACAGTCGAGGCCCTCAAGGTCCTGCAGGCGGTGAGGAACAGCGCATGACCCTGTTTCAGTTCGATTTTCTCAGTTTCGGGCTAAAAGACGTTGTCGATATTCTGATCGTCGGTTTCATCATCTACCAGATATTGAAGTTAGTGAGGGGCACCCGCTCGGCTCAGATCGTGATCGGGCTGACATTGATCGCCGGTCTGGCTTCGGTCGCCTTCTGGTTTCAACTGGAGGGTTTGACCTGGATGTTTTCGATCCTGGCGCCGTTCGGCCTGATCGTGCTGGTGGTGGTATTCCAACCGGAATTGCGCGGCGTACTGGCGCAGATGGGGCAAAACCGTTTTCTCCGACGATTCTTTACCGTGCAGCAACGCAAGACGATCGAAGAGGTGACTCGCGCGGTGCTGCGGCTAAGCGAACTGAATTACGGCGGACTGATCGTCATGGAACGAAACACCGGTCTGCGAAACTTCGCCGAGTCCGGCAAAGCCATAAACGCCGAGCTATCCTCAGAGTTGCTGGTTACCCTGTTTACTCCCTACACACCGCTTCACGATGGCGCGGTAATTGTGTCCGGTGATCATATTACAGCGGCCGCCACCTCGCTGCCGCTGACCACCAATATGCGCTACCGCAAACTGTTCGGGATGCGCCACAAAGCTGCTATCGGAGTCTCCGAGGTCTCTGACGCAGTCGTGGTGGTAGTCTCCGAAGAGACCAGCCAGGTATCGATTGCCTTCAATGGACTTCTCTACACCGATATCCAGAAATCGGAGTTCCGGGACAAGTTGACCGAATTTATGGGGAAGTAACGGAACCACTCCCAGCTTAGCAACACCGCCTGCGATTCCGTTCCGGACAACCGGGGCTGCCTCTTCTGGGCGCTCAGAATCATCAGCAGCAAGTTGATCGGCGTAGCCTTCTTTCATCGAATCGCCCCAGAAAATATTCTGCCTTTCTTCGAATTAGACTGACAGGATCTGTCAGTACACCGTCGCATATTGAACTGCGCGGATAATCAAATCGATACCCCCTGCACGGGTTTGACAAAGGAGGTTCTATTATGCCTGAGCATGCTTCGGTCCATGCGCACGCGACTTTCCGTCATCGCAGCCTGCTGATCAAGGCGGTAATCATGTTCGTTGTGATTGCCGGCGGCATCACCACCGGTATCGTCATTGCCACTAAACTCGGCGTGGCCGACAAGTTCGTATCGATGACGCTTTCACCGGAGAATCTGGAGAACAGCAGTTATCTCCAGATCGGCCAGCCGTTTCCATTGCTCGAGGCTACTGACGGTGACGGAGAATTTGTCGACCTGCTGCCTCTCCTGCAGGGCCGAAAATGTATCATTGGCATCATCTCCGCCGGCTGCCAGCCGTGCCATCGGCTCGTCCGTTTTCTCGAGGTTAACGGTTTCGGGAGGTCGGACGACATGCAGGTGATCCTGCTGGCGCTCGATCCGCAACCATTCAAGGATGAGACGGAACTGACGGTAGTGCAGGTGGCGTCAGAAGCCCTCGAGGAATTCGAGATCTATGCCTTTCCGACAATCATAGGAATAGCTGATGATGGGCGTATTTCGCTGGTGTCGTCCGGGTTCAGCCGACATATCACGGAGGATTTCCTCCGCGACAACATCTAATTTCACAACTTCAAACAAACCATGGAGGTATGTTATGAAACGTTTTCTTTTGATCGGTACACTGTTCTGTACCGCGGCTTTGATAGGTTTAGGTATCGGCCTGTTCCTGCCGCCTGACGTCGAGGCGGGGATTTGCGCCAAAGAAGAAAGGCAGATCATTTGCAACCCCGACGATCCGGCTTGTGGTCCTATTCTGAAAGCCGGTGTCTATAACTGCGGGACATATTACGGCGGTCAGCCTTATGATACCTGCGACTGTTACTTCGTCGGCTGCTACCGGGGCTGTCCCGAGCCGATTTAGCACCCTGTGACCGCCCAGGCTGAACTCACGTCCATCACCGGCGCAGGTCGCTCCCCTGGAGCGGCCTTTTTTGTGGGTTTGACAATCTGCAGGCAATGCACTATCTTCGCCGCCGCCAGACAGAACCGCTGAGAGGCCCGATAGAACGGTTTACACCCGGCAGTTGCTCAGGACTTGCGGGTTTTTTTGATGGAAAGCGCGAAGGCCGTGACCGATCTGTTACACATTAGGAATTTTTCGATAATCGCCCACATCGACCACGGCAAGTCAACCCTGGCCGATCGCCTGCTGGTAGCTACCCACACCTTGCCCGACCGCCAGATGAAAGCCCAGGTCCTCGACACTATGGACCTCGAGCGCGAGCGCGGGATCACTATCAAAGCCCACGCCATTCGATTGCTGTATACAGCCGGTGACGGCCAAGAGTACCAACTCAACCTGATCGATACGCCCGGCCATGTCGACTTCACCTACGAAGTCAGTCGCTCCCTGGCCGCCTGCGAGGGTGCGATTCTGGTGGTCGATGCATCCCAGGGGATCGAGGCCCAGACCCTCTCCAACCTCTACCTGGCGATGGAGAACGACCTCGGAATCCTGCCGGTGGTCAACAAAATCGATCTGCCCAACGCCGAGACCGAACGGGTGGTGTCGGAGATTGTGGAATTGCTTGGTTGTGACAAAGAAGACGTCGTCAGGTGTTCTGCCAAAACGGGTTTCGGAGTCGACGATCTGTTAAGGGCCATTGTTGAAAAGATCCCACCGCCAAAGGGAGACCCCGAAGCTCCTCTTCAAGCAATGGTCTTCGATTCGGTGTTCGACAGCTACCGGGGAGCCATGCCGTTTGTGAGAATAATGAACGGCACCCTGCGCAAAGGTGACCGTGTGAAGTTCTTTTCTACGCACAAGACTTACGAAGTCGACGAAATCGGTCACATGATACTGGCTACCATACCTCAGGAATTCCTCACTGCCGGCGAAGTAGGTTATCTGTTCGCGTCTATCAAGGAAGTGGCCGACACTCGAATCGGCGATACTATCACCACCGCCGCTCACCCGGCCAAAACAGCGCTCGCGGGATTCGTCGATGTCAAGCCGATGGTCTTCTCCGGACTCTATCCGGCTATCGCTGAGGATTTCGTTCTCCTGCGAGAATCGCTGGAGAAACTGAAACTCAATGACTCCTCTCTGACTTTCACACCGGAATCTTCAACCGCCCTCGGATTCGGATTCCGCGTGGGCTTTCTCGGCCTGTTGCACATGGAGATCATAAGTGAGCGGTTATCGCGCGAATACGGGCAAACCATTATCAACACGGTCCCCAATGTCGAATACCACGTGCACAAATCCGATGGATCCATCGCCACGGTTGACAACCCGGCCGACATGCCGCCACCGGGAGAAACGGAATTTATCGAGGAGCCGTATGTAGACGCCCAGATAATCGCGCCGTCTGAATACATTGGCGCTATTATGAGGTTGTCGATGGACCGACGCGGTGAGTACAAGGACACTGAGTACTTGACGACCGAACGCGTCAGCCTGTCATATCGCTTTCCTCTCTCTGAGATCATATTCGATTTCTACGACAAACTAAAATCAGCCACCCGTGGTTATGCCTCGCTCGATTATGATCAGCCCTACTATCGTCGTTCGGCGGTGGTCAAGCTGGACATCCTGCTCAACGGTGAGTCAGTCGATGCGCTATCGGTCATCATTCACCGCGACAAGGCCTACCGATGGGGTAAGGAACTCAACGAAAAGTTGCGCACGTTGATCCCTCGACAGATGTACGAGGTGATCATCCAGGCCACTATCGGCAGTCGCATTGTCAGCCGCGCCACTATCCGCCCGATGCGCAAGAATGTCACGGCCCGATGCTATGGCGGCGACATCACCCGCAAGCGCAAGCTTCTGGAAAAGCAGAAGGAGGGCAAAAAGCGGATGAAACAATTCGGCAGTGTCGAGATACCTCAGGAAGCTTTCCTGGCCGCCCTCCAAATCGACCGCTAGCAAGCTAGTCTTATGGCGCTGCGCGCCCTTTGTATCCATAAGCATGGTGTCGTCGTGCGTGGCAGACGCTCTCGTTTGCCGCGCGCTTGTCAACACCGCTTCGCGCCCTGTGCCACTCATGGCACACCACAGACCTCATTTGGTGTGCGGTGGACATCCTCGTCTACTGCGTTCACCCGGAAAAGTTGTCGGCGCACGGGGACGTACGCCGACCACAAAACATTGCTACTTGGAGCACACCAGAGACTTCATCCTGAGCGTCCCCCCAACCTCATCCTGAGCGGAGTCGAAGGATGAGCGGGCGGGTGGCCCGGACATCTGTCCGGGTTTCATAGCGACAGTATTCCGAGTTAGAGACCCGGCATCACCGTCGACGGCTAGACCTTGGATGACGAAACGATGACCTTGCGCGACCGCGACACTATGGAACAAACGCGCATGAAAGCCCCCGAGATCGCCGAGTTTCTGGAAGGGAAGGTCAGGTAGGGGGGTGGGGTTAGGTTCTCTGCTCAGCCAGAGTGGCTCGACGCCGCAGATAATCCCATTCAGACGTCGAAATGTATCGAAAACTCTGTGGCGGTTGGAATCCAAGGCGACTCCTGAGAGCCGAGAGTTGTGGTTTTCTGCGGAATTCTACAGCATCAGAGAGATAGACCGCAACCCCTGAATCCTTACCTTCAAAATAATCATCAAACTCTTCTCGACTAATACCGGCGTGGTTAGAGACGGACGTCCAAAGCTCCTCAACTGGAGAGGAAACGACGGACTCGACGCGTGCATATCCTGCCAGTCGCTTGCTAGGTGCGGATTCCCAGAATAGAATTCGAGAGCCCTGCCTAATGCGGCGTGGCATAATCCTTCGAAGTTCGACAGTTTTACTGCCAGAGAATATTAGTGCAGCGTACTTAGGCTTTATGGAGAATATTGCGGTTCTATTCGGTTTCGGTTTTCTCATCAGGTGCTCCGATTCCTAGATTGTAGATCTTCCAAAAGAGATTATCGGGGATTTCTAACGGCTGTTGAACATAAAAACGCTTACCACGCTCCTGGAACCAAATCTCATTCAACCTTGGGAGTGGGATTTGGTTGTCGAAAACCTCAGTACGGCTAAAGACGAAAGCCATAAGCTTGCCTCTATTACCTTTCATTGCGGTGCCCATTACGTCCCTCCACCGATAGACGCCCAAATGCTGAAAACGATTAAAGAGCGTTTTCGGGTCGCTTATGTGAACTTCGTCTAGGTACGAGGCAGCCTTGATAGCCTGACAATCGGCGTACTGACCGTCTCCCTTGCTGACGTACCACAGAATACGTGCCGGAGATCGGAGTCGTATGCCCAGGGCTGATCGATAGTATACGTTCTCTATGTTGAGAAGAAGCCTAGTATCACCACCGAATAAATCGCCTTTCGCGATATCACTATCGAACAGATGCATGGCATATTGAGGTCGGATACTAACAACAAATGTAGGTAACTTCAAGCATTCGATTTTAGCAGGCCAGAGTCTCTTCTCGAGTTGTATCAGGATTGAAGTATCCGCAGAACCGACCGCCCTTTCCAACTGACTCAATATGGCCACACAGTATTTCTGCGATAACGAAGTCCGCACTTCGGGCTTTTTCATGGCTAGTCTAACTTCATCTACCGTGTACTGTCCCTCCCCTATCCAGCGAGACCACTTTTTGCCGTCCTGGAAAACACCTAACTCGAAACAGGCGTTGCTCAAATCACCTGTTACGTAGGCATCTGCTATTTGCAGACATGACAGATGACGCAGTCGACACTCGGTAATCAGCCAATTCACGATTCCAACGGCAACGGTGTAATCTGACGCGCTACGAACCAATCTCAAGATAGGTACACGAAGTGTGTACTGATTATGGACTTGCCAACTTATCAATGCTACAATCGATTGATCTTGGAGTATGAGCTGAGTGACATTTCGGGTGGGTTCTGCCAGTTGGAGCCTGAGTGTTCTCATGAACTCACGCTTCCCCTCCTGGGCGATGCTTGCTACGGAAGTCTCAATTGCTAAGAAGTCAGACTCCATCACCCGGCGAATACGTAGTCCTGACTCAGCAAATCGTTTAGGTTGGTACTCAGCCGATCTTAGTAGTTGGTCTGAATGTGTGACGAGGTTTACCGGGTGAAGAATCCGTACGCCAGTCTTTTCATATACTTCAGTACTCCTCTGAATAAGCTCCTCGTCGCTCGTTACGAAAATATCCATTGAATCAGCGTAGGAGTAAGCTAAGTGCATGAGATCTGACTCGCACTGGGGGCTTCTCTTGGAAGGAAACAGACCCTCTAGCTTTTGCTTGCATCTGTCTAGTAACTCCGATGTGCAGCGAGTCCCTGGAAAGGACTGTGCTAGTCGTTTGGTTCTCTCCCTGCGTTCAGTATAAGCGTCGCGCTCAATATCGCTATATATAGCAGGAGTTGCGTGGAGGGCAATCACTTCAGTAAGGTAGTCCTCAAAAATAGCCTGCGCACCTTTAGTGGCGTCACTAAGCGGTTTCAGGGAATCCGCCAGTACATTGTGATCAATGGCAACGCGAAGTCGTGTGTCGTCCGGATCAATTCCGGGATTGAACAAGTCTGGTATGGTGGTAGGCTTGCGCCAGACGCCAAGCTCACTTCCACTTTTGCTTCTCCCAGGTATGGTCTCACAGCGAACAAAGCCGAGTTTCTCCCATACCCCTGCTTCCTTATAATCCGTGCGGCAGCGGACCCTTATCCCAACGACTGTATCCCCAACAATTGCCTCAAGCTCCTGAAAGAGTAACTTCGCTATGCCCCTCCCTCTGCTCCTTTTGTCAACGCAAAGGTGTACAATGTATGCGATTTGGGCCCGAAGATTGAGATCAAACAGAAGATATCCGAGTACACGGCCTGCTTCCGTTGCGGCCAGAAGTTTGTTTTCTCTCGCCTTTTGCTCGATGGCGCCCCTTGGAAGGAACCCTAATGTAGCACTATTTTCATTCCCAAGCTCGATCACTTCCTCGAACAACTCGCTTGAGGCTCCCACTGTCTCAATCTTCATGGAGTAATCCCTTTTCGTATTATCCTCAAGAATACCAAAAGATCGCGCATGGGTCAAGGTCAGTCTGCCGCCCACGGATTCCCAATCGTCGGCCAATTTATCCCCCAGCCACGTAACACTTGCATCCCCCTAAGAGTCGACTTCAGCCGTCACAAAAACACTACCGGCTCCATCCAAGATGCGCCTGTACATTGATCAATAAAGGACAAGCCCCATGACCACCAGCGCAAAACAGATCGCCGCCAATACGTCCCGGCTTCTGAATCACCACCGATCCTATTATCCGAACACAAAAATACACAAAACGAACCCATTTGGACACCGGCAGGGTGGCCGTCTAAAACCTTGTTTGGGGCGGACATGCGGCTGACGAGGGTATCTGACGCCCACAGAACACAAAAATACACAAAACGAACCCATTTCCACTCCGTACCCAGAGGCCTGCCCTCAGAATTCAGAACTACCCTCCGCCCCGTCTGCCCGGGAATGCCAGTGTGGAGGGGCAGACGAGGGCGTCTGCCGCGCACGAGCTTACTGTTCCCCAACCTTTTCCTGAAACAGATGCACATCCCGCTGCGGGAATGGAATCGTCACGCCTGCTCCGAGAATCAGAAGTTCCTTCAGACGGTAGCAAGCCTCTTGCTTGAGGCCGTTTTGGCCGAGCTTGAGAAGTCTGCGGTTCAGCGACCCTGTTATGTCTTAACCCGCTTGGAACAATGGTGATCTTAGTGTACTATAGATAGCTATGGAACTGCTCGCTTTGTTTTTCAACTCGTTTGTGGTTGGATTCTCCGGCGCCATGATGCCGGGACCATTGCTGGCCGTCGATATCGCTGAGACACCAAAACATGGTTGGCGGGCGGGGCCGATTCTTTCGGTTGGACATGCGGTAGCAGAAGTTGCCATAGTGGTCGTGTTGTCATTGGGAGTAGCGGCTTTGGCGCACAACCCGCTGGTGGCAAGCGTGATCGGCGTGGTTGGGGGAGCCGCGTTGATCTTGATGGGTGGCAACATGGCCTGCAGCATTCTCAGAGGCCGCGTATCATACAACGCCGAAACCACCGACCGAGTCAGCCACCACCGGCTGGCCGGCAAAGGGATCACAGCGACCCTGTCGAACCCATACTGGTTTGTCTGGTGGGCTACCACCGGTCTGGCGTTCCTTGTGAAGTCAATGAAGTTTGGCGTGGTCGGGCCGGTGGTGTTTTACTTCGGGCATATCATGTCGGACTTTGTTTGGTACACAGTCGTATCGCTGCTTCTGTGGCAGGGCAAGAGGCTTCTTGTGGGGTGGGGTCTGAAAGTTCTCATCTTAGTATGCGCCGCGTTCTTGATCTATCTGGGAATCGTGTTCATATCCGACGGCCTCGGTGGCGAACTGGCCGGGAGCATGGACGAAGCTCTGGCGATTATCGGAGCGCTGAGATGAGGCAGTCGTAGGTCAGGAGCCCTGTGCTCCTGACGATAGGCGTCAGGTTCCAAGGAACCTGACCTACAAGACTGAAAGGCGTGTGCGTAACTCTTAGTCGAAACCCGCCCTGCTATGATACATGTCAAGTTCTTTTCAGGGTTACCTCGATATCCGGTTCTTTTGTTTTTGTCCAATTTGTATCAGAGTGTCCTCACAACCTGCTATTCGTGGTTCTCCCACATGTTACATATTCGGGCCCTTCAGGGAATCGTGTGGGTAGTGACAGCGATTCCACTTCACGTCAAGAGCCTCTTACGCTGGTTG
>JAUWIB010000123.1 GCA_030605565.1 bacterium | reverse complement strand
ACTGAAATCCAACTCTCCCAAACCATGCCGGATCGAGCGAGCCACTGAATTATCGGGCAGAAGACTGTCTAAAGAACCATCAACAAAAAGAGTCTGACTACTGTGGTCGGGTATATATCGCGCCATGATACTCCCAGAGGGATAACGATTAAACTTAAGACTACAATGCAACCAAACAACCATACCAAACAAGAAAACATCAAAGGATTATGGAAAGTCCCGCAGGCGGGAATCCATCCGTTCTGCCGTCTGATCAAGACAGAAGATGGACCCCCGCCTTCGCGGGGGTGACAGACGAGGGGCTGGGGCGCGAAGCGCGAGACACACGGCTTGACCGGGTGGCAGATCTGGACATCTGCCGGGCACTGCGTCACCCTGAGCGGAGTCGAAGGGCGGGACCACTCTGCGACATGAAACGGGTTGCCCCAATAATTACAAACGGGGACAGCGCCAGGCTATCCCCGTTCGCTCGCAGGTGAAACGATGGATGACATCGACCTCGGGTGGCCGTAGATGTGTCAGGTATCATGCAAGATTGCCGTTACCCTCCACCAGACCATCCTTCAGTCGGATGATTCGTTGTGCCTGTTCGGCGATGTTCATATCGTGCGTAATGATTATCACGGTTTTTCCGGCGCTCCATAGTTCATGGAAGATTTTCACAATCTCGCCGCCGGACTTGCTGTCGAGATTACCGGTTGGTTCGTCGGCCAGGATCAAATCCGGATCGTTGGCCAGAGAGCGCGCGATCGCCGTACGCTGCATCTCACCGCCGGACATCTCAGTCGGCTTGTTGCCGGCTTTATCGGCCAGGCCCACCCGGGCCAGCAGTTCGTTGACCCGTTCACGTCGCTTCTTGCCGCTGACCCGCGCGAACAGAAGCGGCACCTCGATGTTTTCATAAGCGGTTGCGTATGGCAGCAGGTTGAACGCCTGGAAAACAAACCCGATTTTCTTGTTGCGGATGTCGGCCAGTTGGTTGGATGTCATTTCATTGACCGGGTCGTCCTCAAGTCGATACTCGCCGGAGGTAGGGACATCGAGACAACCGATGATATTCATCAGCGTCGACTTGCCGGAGCCGGATGGCCCTACCACCGCTACCATTTCACTGTGCTTAATCGACAGGTCGATGCCTTTGAGGGCCTCGAACTCAACCTTGCCGGTTGTGTAAGCCTTCCTGAGTTCTTTCATTTCTATCATTAGTCTACTCCGTCACTCACCTACCTGGGAAACGACCTCTTACTCATAACGCAAAGACTCCACCGGGCTGACTGAGGCTGCTTTCATGGCCGGAAACAACCCCGACACCAAACCCATGATGCCGAGAATACCGATAACGACCAGCCCGATCTCGAGCGAAATGGTGGGCCGACCCATAAAATCAAGCACGTCGGATTCAATCGGTATTCGCTGGAAACCCTCGGTCAGGATGTAGCTGACGGCCATGCCGCCAAAACCGCCGACAAAAGTTATGATGAACGCTTCTATCAAGAACTGAGCCAGGATGTATGACTTGCGCCCACCGACCGCCATCTTGATGCCGATCTCGCGCGTCCGCTCTTTGATAGACACATACATAATGTTAGCCACACCAACTCCTGCGATCAACAGCGTCAGGCCGCCGATGATCCCCAAAAACAGCTTGATACCGAACAGTATATTGGTGAACTCGCGGCTGCCAGCGACCGTGTCCCATACCGAGATAGCGCGGTCGTCGTCGGGATCGAAACGCATCTTCGCGCTGAACACTTCATAAATCCTCCGTTCGATCGCAGCCATATTGTTCAGGTCTGTAGGGACGTAAATGATATTGTTCAAATACCGGTGTCCGAACACAGCCTCGAAAGTCGTGAGCGGTATCGATACTTTGTTCAGATCATGACCGCTGTAGCTGCTCATCTGCATCTTGTGCTGCATGACGCCAATCACCGTGAACGGCAAGCCGCGAATGAAAATCTGTTTACCAATGGCGTCTTCATCACCGAACAAACGGTTCTTCAGTTCATCACCAAGAAACGCAACCCGCCGCTTCTGCTGCATGTCGAGTTCATTGACCATGCGGCTGCCCATCTCGGGGATATGGTTGCGCATCGTTTCATAGTTGGGCGTAATCCCGGTGACATGCTCACTGACCACCGAGTTGCCGTGCCTGACCTCGACGCCCCAGCGTGAGTATTCGCCGCCCACCTCGGCCAATTCCGGCATTGACGCCTTCAAATAGTCTATGTCGTCCGCGGTGAAGGCCAGTTCCCGCCCCTTGGGCAGTCCCTTATAAGGAAGACTGGTAGATCCCGCCCATAGGATAACGATACCTTCACCCATGCCCTTGCGGTTGATTGACAACTGCTGGTGCAATCCCTCACCGAAGCCCAAGAGCAGCATGATGGAGATAGTTCCCCAGGCAAGCGCCACCAGGGTGAGGGTGATGCGTTTTTTCTGTTTGCGAAAATCGCGAATGAATATGTTGTAAATAGTCGCGAGGTTCATATTGACCTAAAACAGTTTCAAAGCCTGTACCGGCTGCAAATTGGCGGCACGTCGAGCCGGAAAAATCCCGGCGGTGAATCCGACAATTCCGATCAGGACGACAGCCAGCAGTCCAATGGAAGTATCGATCATCGGTACGCCAATAAACTCATCCAGATTCAGATATGGGAAGATACTAACGATCAGATAGGCGAACAGAAACCCGGAGAGTCCACCCACCGCCGTTATCATAAGTGTCTCGACCACGAACTGGCTAAGGATCATGCTCTTTCGGGCGCCCAGGGCCATCTTGATACCGATCTCTTTGGTTCGTTCCTCCAACACGACGTTCATTATGTTGGTGACACCTATACCGCCGGTAATAAGCGTCGCGACACCGATACCAACCAGGAAAGCGCTGAAGGCCATAAAGAAAGTTTTGAGGAATGCAAACCCTTCAGTGGTATCCCAGACCGAGAGCGCTTCGGTGTCGGTCGGGTCGAATTTGTAGCGACCGCCGAGGATACCGTAGATCTCATCCTTGGTCTGCTTCATGGTCAATTCCGGCTTGCACTGCACCACGAAGTCGTTCAGCCGCCGAGCGGAGTACATAGTTTTGAATGTCGACGACGGGATAAACCCCTTGCGGTTGTCCCGACCGGAGTAGGAACTGTCCTGCTTCTTCTCTTTCATGACGCCAATAACCGTAAACGGCACACCATCGAGCAGGATCGTCTCGCCGACCGCCGGCTCACTTCCAAAGAGATCTTCCTTCAGACGGTCACCGATAAAGATGACCCTTCGTCTCCCGGCGATGTCCAGATCGTTGATGAAGCGCGAACCGACATCGGGAATGATGTTGCGCATCTCGCCGAACTCCGGCCAGATTCCGATGACCTGTTGATTGTACGTGTTCTTGCCGTGTTTAATGGTCACGCTCCAGCGTGAGTACTCAGGCGAAATCCGCGACACGGTAGTCGCACGGGCCTTGATCATCGCAATATCATCTTCGGTGAAGCGAATACGCCGGCCCTTGGGAAGACCTTTGAATTCCTTGGAAGTGATACCCGGCCAGAAGATGGCGATATTCTCCCCCAGACCCCTCTGCGACTTCAGTTGGGCCTCGGTAATGCCCTTGCCAAAAGCAAACAACAAGACGATGGCGCAGGTCCCCCAGAAGATCCCAAAGGTCGTCATCAGCGTCCGCAATTTCTGGCGGCGCATGTCGTTGAAAAACTGTTTGAGCGAAAGAAGCGGTACCATGTTTTCTTATACCTGCTCGATCAGTCGGCAGTTATTTCCCGGGGCGGACGTTCGACGATCAACTCACCCTCGTCGACCCCTTCGACGATTTCGATGTTGATACCGTCGGAGAGACCCAGAGTCACGTCGCGCGTGGTCACAACGCCGAGCGTGTCCTGAATCTCGACGGTAGCTGCGGAATCTTTGAGAGTGACCAGTCGCTCAGGTACGATCAGAATGTCCTCGCGTTTCGATATTACCAGATCGGCATTGGCGCTGTAACCGGCGCGCAGGAATTTGTCGCCCATATCTTCAATAACGATCTCGACCTGAAACATAGTTGAGCCCTGATCGCGATGTGCTTTGGGCGAGATCCTGGTAATCCTGCCGATCAGTTTTTCGTTTGGGATGGCGCCGACTTCGATCTCGGCCGTGATGCCGGTGCTGAGCTTGCCGACATCGATTTCGTCGACGTTGCCGCGGAAAATGAGATCATCCATCTCCGCCAGGGTCATCAACTCGGTCCCGGCCTGGTACGATGTCAGCGGCACCACCGGATCACCTTCCTCCACCAGTCGCGACAGTACGGTTCCGGAAATCGGCGACCTGATGGTATTGTCCACGCTCAAACCGGTCATCTCGGTGTGTCCGGATTCTATGAGGGACAGTTTCTCCCTGGCCAGTTTCAGCCGCAGATCAGCTTCGTCATAAGCCGCCTGCTTTCCTTCGTACTCCTGAAACGAAACCAACTGCTTGTCCCTGAGAGTCTGGTAGCGATCGAACTCCCGCTTGGCGTTGTCGTAGGCAACTTGGTAAATCTCCACCTGACGGGTCGCTTCAGTGAACTCGACCGGGGTGGGGTCGGGGGCGATATCAAAAAGCGGATCACCCACATTGACATGTTCGCCGATATCGACATAGATTTTGCGAACGATCCCGGGGATTTTGGACTTGATCGTGTTCTCTTTCCTGGGTTCGATCTGACCAACGGCGAGCGCCTTGTCGACAATACTGCCGCGCTCGACAGCCACCGTTTTCAGAATATCCTGCTTACTGGCCGAACCATCGATAGCAAAAAACAGTACCAGTCCCACCACTATCACTACTGACGCCGCTAAGATTATTTTCTTGAACATAGTCTATCTCTCCAGGCAAATATGTGTTCGTCTTGCTTGCACCTGCTGTACTTATTACGACGGCCTCGGGTATTTGTTTCAGCCGCTGGCCGACCGATCTGTTTTCCAACTACTTGACAGTCCTCGTAGGTCAGGATCCCTGCGCCGAAGGTCCGCCGGAGGAGGGCTCCTGCCGATGGGCGTCAGGTTCCAAGGAACCTGACCTACAGGATTGCCAAAACGTTATCCTGAACACTCTCCCCCAACGTCACCCTGAGCATTCCCCCCCAACGTCACCCTGAGCGGAGTCGAAGGGTGGCGTACTTGTGGGTGGATTACGGATACCCCGGCTTTCGCCAGTATAACAGAAAGGTGTGTGCGTAACTCTTTGTCGAAACCCGCCTGCGGCGGTCCTTCGGACCAGGGGTTTCGACCTACCAGAACTGTATCCACGTGGTGCACGAGGACGTACACCAAGCACAAATCCTGATGCGTTACCTTACGACTACCCGCACCGGTCTTAGATGAAAGGCATGTTTGCTCGCGGCGTTGTCGAACAGTGCGATCCCAAGATAGAACTCGCCGCGTAGTTCGATGTCGAAACTCGAACCGGTCCTGATTGGACGCGTGAACTCGACTGTCCACCGACCATCGAACCATCGCCCGCGCGCGCGCACATCGCCGCGATCACCTATGAACGGTGTGACGATTACGCCCGGTACTTCATCACCCACCGCGAAGTTGTCATCGGCAAAGAAGTAGGGGGTCACGTATTCCGAGCGCGGATCGATCCAGCCGCGCCCCGACGGATGTACGGGAAGAAAGTACGGCTGCTGCCAGTCCCGGTTGAAATTCGAGAAGTATCCTCCGGAGGCCAGGTTGTCCAAATGCCGTCCACCGAGCGAGTCATTGCGATAAGCCGCCCACCAGCCATCATCGGCCCGACCAATCGGATTGGTGCTGACGGCCCGCCACTGCCAAACGTCCACGGTGTCACCGTCGGTGTAATGTAACCCCATCTTTTTCGGTCGGCGCACATGACAGGTTGCGGCACAACCGCCGCGCCGGCGGTGAAACGACAATGCCAATTGATCCTCAGAATAGATACTTTCACCAAACAGATCGAGGTATTCAGAAACTCTCCGAACCCATCCGGTGTCGCTCTTGAGCAGCCGGCGATTACAGGAGCGATCAGGATCGTCCCACTGCACGAGAAAGAAGATGTTCTGACCGTTGTGGAAACTTTTCAGAGTCACCTCGGAAACACCGCTCTCGAAATTCGCTCCGCGCGCCAGAGTAAGACGGAGACTGTCGGCCTGGTCCCAGATGGAACCCTCGATCTTACCCACTATGTGAACCTGTTCAGTCAGCTTGCGACACTCCAGCGCAGTTGTCGAGTCAATCGTCACCCACAGCGCTACGCCAATGACAATGGCAGCCACCGTCGACAATACGAAGCGCCGTACCTTGAAGAACTGCTGGTTGCGAACACCGAGGAAGATCGTGTTCAGGCGGGAGTCTTTGCCGAACAGAACATCAATCAAGTGCGCCAGGATAAAAACAGCCAACAGCACCGCTGCATAATGGTGCAGACGATTCATGATCGTATGTCCCGGCGCTCCCTCGTACAGACCCATGTAGAGGGTTACGCCGCTGATAACCGAGACGGCGACAATCGCCAGTATGACGATATAGAACAGTTTTTTGCGGTAGTCGCGGCGCCGGTCGGTGAACAAGGCCGTCATGCGGTCTGTTTGCCGGCTGAGAACGAGTCCGGACAAGTAGAAGATTCCACAGGCAACAAGGAGAACTCCACTGGCCGCGTGCCACCAGTACACCTGCCCGGTCGGTAAGAGTTGATCGAGTAAACTATCGGTGGGGAAAAACGGACTTGATCCGCCAAACCAGGCCAGACGGACACCGGTGAGATACAGCGCCGCCAGCAACACTGTTGTCAACAGGTGGCTGATGCGCGTCGCGAGGCTAAATTGGTGAAACTTTTCGTCCATGTCCAAAGATAGTCGACAATTCGCCGTTCACCAGCGAAAAGCAACTGTTGCAGGGGGGTGGCGAATTGCCGACCATACAGACTCGTAACTCCGCCGCGGCGGATCGAAGGTTCAAATCCTCAGCCAAGTGGAAGCTCCTGAAGTTCAGCGACTGTGGGAGCTTCTTTTTACTCCCAATTATGCCCGCTCCGATTCTTCCAACATATTTCCAACATGCCGAGCCGGACGATTAAACCGTATCAGTAACTACTACCGTGGACTAACACGCACAACGACAAATGTGAGTGCAAATTGATGTTAAATGCGTTTCGACATAGTACGTTATACGGAACATTGGAGGATGATAGAACTCACATCGGGTAGTTGCACGCCGCTGCAACATAGTTGCAACCACATGCCGTAACCCCTTGAAAATCAAGGGTTTTCTTGATTTTCCCCTTGACAAATTTGTATAAAAGTCGATAATTATAAGTAGATAATCCCCAATTGTCTTCGGACTTTGGGCGCCCGCCCTAAAAAGCGGGCACTTTTTTTGGCAGAATCGAAGGTGTCGTGACAAATCAAGCCTCTAAAGATACTGCGGTATTCATCGACGGATTCAATGTTTACCACTTCATTGATAAAAATGATCGCAGCCTCCTATGGCTTGATTACATGCGGCTCTCACAATTACTCGCTCCCGTTGATAAAATAGTATCTGTAAACTACTTCTCAGCATTCGCGTTTTGGGACAGTGATAAAGTCCGGAGGCATTCAGATTATATTAAGGCTCTTGAGGCCGGTGGTGTCAATGTCAATATGGGAACGTTTGCCGACAAAGAGAAGATCGGTCTAATCAGGGACCCAAAAGGAACGCTGCGTGTGACATTCTTTCGTGAAACATTCCAGACTATTCGGCGGCGGTTTTATACTCACGAAGAGAAACAAACTGACGTGGCTATTGGCGTCAAGATGTATAAGACAGCCTGCCAAGAAGATGTACAGAAAATAATCCTAATCTCGAACGATACTGACTTCGTCCCTGTGCTCAAAGAAATAGATGAGGACTTTCCGGAGATTAGACTTAAAGTATATGCGCCTGTTGATGTAAGCTATAAACTGCCGAGTAGCGTGCGGGAGATCGTATCGCAGAAGCACCACAAGCATCTGAGTCTCAGTCAGATTGAGAAATCTCAGTTTCCTGATCCAGTTACACTACCTGACGGCAGTACTATTTCTAAGCCTTCGACTTGGTGATTTGAAAGCCAATAAGTCCACGAAGCAAATCCACGTCACCGGTTGCTGTCGCCACATATTGACCTTGGATAGACCTTACGCAAGTAGCTCTATATGAAGGTCATAGGACTATTCAATCTGTTTTCTTATAGTCTTCTGTACAAGTAATGCAACAGTCACGGCAAAAAGGGGGGAAGATCAGACTGATGAACACATGCCCGCAGGTTCCTTTGGAAAGAACCGATATCTTCCAATGTGTCAACGAGGTGTAACCACAACTGGTCAAT
>JAUWIB010000062.1 GCA_030605565.1 bacterium | reverse complement strand
CTTTTCTTGCGAAATAACGCCGATATTTGTAAGATCATGGATATATTGACCGATCAGACGACGATTCTAGCAGACTACAACGAAAGCAACGTCCGAAAACACCACCTGGATCAAACGTGACAACGATTATGACACAGCCTGTGCGCTCAGGGTGAGGTTTGGTGTGGTCAGGGTGACAGGCTGGATGAGATTGCCGCGGTCACGCGAAACGCGCGACCTCGCAATGACGATCAAAGGGGATTGTCGAAACCTCGCCCCTCGACTGCGCTCGGGACGACCCCTACGGGGCAGGGGTTTCGACCTACGAGAGAAAGTCATTCCCGCTTGCCTCTAATTGGCAATCTCCTATATTCTCACTCGTGCGCAATGATGAGGTGAGTGTTAGATGTCGTTCGTAGACACAGGTGAGTTTCGACTACACTATCAGGACACCGGGTGGCCGTCTCAAACTGCTTTGGAACGGGAGTCCGCAGGTCCCAAGATGTCCGCCACGAAACCCGGACGAACGTCCGGGCCACCCGCCCCGTTGGTTTTCATGCACGGGTTCACGCTCGACCATCGCATGTGGCAGGCGCAAGCGACCTTCCTTGGCAAGACACGCAGAGTGCTGGCCCTTGATGCGATGGGTCATGGGAAATCGGACGCGCCCGAGACCGGTTACTGTCGCGCCGACCGGGTGGAGCATTTGCGCGGCTTCGTCGATGCGCTCGGGATCGACCGGTTCCACCTGGCCGGCCTCTCGATGGGTGGCACTACGGCCATCGGTTTCGCGCTCAAGTATCAACAGCGGCTGGCCTCGTTGACTTTGGTCAGCAGCGCCGCCGCCGGTTGGGATGCGAGCAACAAGGTGTCGCTGGTCGACCGTCTGGCGCGAGAGAAAGGTCTGGAAAGAGCGCGGCAGAAATGGAAAGATATCACCCTGCTGTTCTACAAGAAGGACCACCAGGATATCAGGCGACTCATGGAACAGATGATCGACGACCACTCCGGCGCTATCTGGATGGACCCGATGCGAGGCCGCTACCCGCGCGATAATGATTTGCCGAATATCCACAAAATCACTATCCCGACCGCCATCTTCGTGGGTGAACTGGACCGGATATTCGTGCCTTTGGCCGAACAGATGCATAAGAGCATTTCCGGCAGCGTTCTACACGTTTATGAGAAGGCCGGGCACATGCTCAACATGGAGGCGCCCCAGCGGTTCAATCGGGACCTGGCGGATTTTCTCAATCGAGTCTCGTAGGTTTGTCTCCAAACCTGCCGACAAAGGCGGGTTCGAAGACGGACCCGCCCTGCTCTGCTATAATCGATTGACACCGCCTCCCCGGAATCTATATTGTCCCCACTATTGATGAAACACCTTGGTGAGACATGAAACTGAATGAGACAAAACCAAGAATCGCCGTATTCATTTCCGGAGGCGGCAGCAACCTGCAGTCGATAATCGATGCCACCAAGTGCGGCATTCTTTCGGCGCAGGTGGCGCTGGTAGTGTCGAACAGGAAAAAGGCGTACGGTCTTCAGCGCGCCGCCAATGAGAATATCGAGACACTGGTTTTCAAACATAAGAAGTACGCATCACCTGAGGAAGCAGGCGAGGCTTTGCTTAAGGAACTTCGCGCCTGCGAGATTGAGTTCATCGCCCTGGCCGGATACCTGAGTCTGTTGCCGGCGACCGTTGTTCGAGCTTACCATGATCGCATCGCCAATATCCACCCGGCACTTCTGCCCAAGTACGGCGGCAAGGGTATGTACGGCCACTACGTACACGAGGCGGTGCTGGCGGCCGGAGATACCGAATCGGGACCGAGCGTGCATATCGTCGATGAGATCTACGATAACGGCCGGGTCCTCGCCCAAACCCGGGTCGCGGTGCTACCGGACGACACACCCGACACGCTGGCCGCGCGCGTGCTGGAGCAGGAACACAAGCTCTACCCCAGGGTTCTGCAGAAATTGATCAAAGGAGAATATGATCTTGACTGAACAAAAGGTTGTGCTGTCGACCGATATCAAAGAGTACCCCTTGATGGTTCGCGGCAAGGTCCGCGATGTTTACGACCTCGGCGACCGGTTGCTGTTTGTTACCAGTGACCGCATCTCGGCCTTCGATGTCATCCTGCCGAACGGGATCCCCGGCAAAGGGAAGGTGCTGACGGCAATGTCGCTGTTCTGGTTCGAACTGCTCAAGGATGTTGTCGCGCATCACCTGATCACGGCCGACGTCGATGAGTATCCGGAACCGTTGAAACAATACCGCGACGTTCTGGCTGGTCGCTCCATGATCGTCACCAAGGCTGACCGGATCGACTGCGAGTGCATCGTGCGCGGATACATTTCCGGTTCAATGTGGAAAGAACTGCAACAAGCAAGAAAGGCAGGCGGCAACACTGTGCATGGGTTTGAGTTTTCTCCCGACCTGAAGGAGTCGGAGAAACTGCCGGAACCTATCTTCACGCCCTCGACCAAAAGTGACAAAGGGCACGATGAGAACATTAGTTATGACGAACTGGTGGCCATGATTGGCGAGGAGCATGCCGTCCTGTGTCGTGATGCATCCATCGCTATTTATGAGAAGGCAGCCGAGTACGCGTTGGCTAAAGGGATCATTATTGCCGACACCAAATTTGAGTTCGGTTTCAAGGATGGTCGGTTCATTTTGATAGACGAAGTGCTGTCGCCGGACTCCAGCCGGTTCTGGCCGGTGGATCGCTATGAAGTTGGCCGGGGGCAGCCATCGTTTGATAAGCAACCCATCCGCGACTACCTGGCGGGACTGGATTGGGATCGCAAACCGCCGGGACCAGAGCTCCCCGATGAGGTGGTGGTGGCGACTTCACAACGTTATCGCGAAGCGCAAAGACTCATAACAGGAAGTTGAGAGTATGAGCGACAAGGTGAAAATAAAACGCGCCGTCATATCGGTTTCAGACAAGACCGGTGTGGAACAACTTGCGTCCAAACTGCAGGAAATGGGCGTGGAGATCATCTCCACCGGCGGCACCCTCAAGAAACTCAAAGAGGGTGGGGTCCAGGCGATCTCGGTGTCCACCTTCACCGGTGCGCCGGAAATCATGGGCGGACGGGTTAAGACGCTGCATCCCAAAATGTATGCCGGGATACTGTGCCGACGTGACAACCCGTCGGACATGGAACAACTCAGTGAGCATGACTACCGCTCCATCGACCTGGTCGTGGTCAATCTGTATCCTTTCCAACAGACGGTGACCAGAAAAGACGCCGATCATGCTGAGATCATCGAGAATATCGACATCGGCGGTCCATCAATGATAAGAGCGTCATCGAAAAACTACCAGGCGGTCACGGTGGTTGTTGATCCAACCGACTACGAAGCCCTGATCGAACAGATGGAAGCCAACGACGGCGCGGTCGACCTTGACTTCAGAAAAGCCTGCGCCGCCAAGGCCTTCGCCATGACGGCGACTTATGATGCAGCCATCGCCGCCTATTATAGTAGCGGCCGCGCTGGGAGCACGGATGACTTTGCAAGCACCTGGCAGCCGTCCTTTAGCTTCCGATCAAAGCTGCGTTACGGGGAAAACCCGCACCAACCAGCAGCGGTTTATTCCGCCGATGGTTTTGACGGTCCGACCCTGTTGAACGCCGAAATGCTGTCCGGGAAGGAGCTTTCGTACAACAACTACGGCGACCTCGATGCCACCCTCGATATGATTCTGGATTTTGTCGAGCCGTTTGCCACTGTGCTGAAGCACGCCAACCCCTGCGGCGTGGCGGTGGGGTCAACTATCGCTGAGGCGTACAAGGATGCGTACGAAAGCGATCCGCTGTCGGCTTTTGGGTCGATTATCGGGCTGAACCGCGAGGTTGACATAGAGTGCGCCAAAGTCTTGCACGAAACACCGTTTGTGGAATGTATTCTGGCCCCGTCGTACTCTGCCGAGGCGTTCAAGCTGCTCAAGCGCAAGAAGGCCCGTCGCCTGCTTGCTCTGCCGGGTATCGCCGACGGCATGCCGAAGGATCAGATGGTTCACAAAGTGATCCGCGGCGGTCTGTTGGTGCAGGCATCGGATGTTCTCGAAACCGACGAGTCCGAGTTGAAAGTTGTCACTAAGCGCGCACCCACGGACGACGAGATCAAGTCGCTGCTGTTTGCCTGGAAAGTAGTCAAGCATACCAAGTCCAACGCTATAGTACTGGTCAAAGGGAACGCCACCGTTGGGGTCGGCATGGGACAGACATCGCGGGTGGACTCTGGGTTCATGGCTGTTAAGCGAGCCGGGGACCGCGCCAAGGGGGCAGTGATGGCTTCCGATGCGTTTTTCCCGATGCCGGACGGTGTCGAAGTGGCTACCGATGCGGGCGTGACGGCGATCATCCAGCCGGGTGGCTCCAAAGGTGACGAGCAGGCGATCGAAGCGGCCAACAAGGCAGGCGCCGCCATGGTCTTCACCGGCGTGCGTCACTTCAAGCATTAAGATTGGTCGAAACCCCTGTGGTTTCGACATTAAGGCAGTCCCGTAGGTCGGAACCCCCTTGCGGGTTCCGACTCTCAAATTATTCACCAGAGTCCCGTGTCGGGAGCCCTGAGTTCTTGACATGTTGTCGGAACCTCGCCCTTCGACTGCGCTCAGGACGACCCCTTCGGGGCAGGGGTTCCAACCTACGAAGCTGAGCTTTTGACATGTTGTCGGAACCTTGCCCTTCGACTCCGCTCAGGACAACCCCTTCGGGGCAGGGGTTCCAACCTACGAAACTGCCCGACATAACTGATTGCTGTGGGCGGCGGCAAACGGCCGCATGACTCTTCGTCATCTAAGGTTTCACCTATGGAATAAGGGACAGCGCTGCAAGGCGCTGTCCCTTTGTTTGGGAAGAAATCGAGCGGTAGCAAGCTATGGACACGGTACCGGTTCCGGACCTTCGTTGAACATGTAGTCAACCAGGTACACCAAATCGGCGATATTGATTTCTCCGGTGGCATCCATATCGGCCTCTTCGAGGCATATCGGCTGAGGTCCTTCGTTGAACATGTAGTCAACGAGGTAGACCAAGTCCGCAATGTTTATGGGCTCTGCGCCGCCGCTATGGTCAATGTCACCGCGCACGACGCAACAGCTCCAGGGAATCCACGGACAGTAGTTGACATTATCGCTAACGGCGTTTCCTAGGCCTTCCGTCGGGAAGAACTCCGCCACGATGTTCAGCATGCTCTCGACGGGAAAACACTGGCCTATGAATGCCTCATCTGTGCCGTCGGTGTCTTCCGGCCCGTCAGAGGCGCCCCAGTTATTACCGGAGGCGTCTACACCATTGGACAGGTCGGCGCTGTAAAACAGACCCCAGTAATTGTCGTGAATACTGTTGTCCTGTATCACTACGCCGGTAGGATCAATGTCACCCGAACCCCAGTTGCTGCCGACGAGGATTCCAGAGTTCTTATAGGTACGACTGCCGACAATCTTCTCGTCACCATAGGTCACACCCATGTCGTATATCTCGTTGGCGGTTACAGTAACATCGTTGGCCCAGGTCTGGATGCCGTTGATGCCGTCGCTTATCGTGTTGTTGTCAACAATTACATTATTGCCAGCAGTAACACCATCATCCTGTACATGAATTGAAGCGTAGTCCCAGTCACCGGTGCCATCGGCGCCATAATAGTTACACTGGGTCAGCGTGTTATTGTAGACATAGGTATATGGAGCACCAATGACCTGAATACCCGGCCACTTGGTTTCAGAGATGGTATTACCAATAACTTGAATCCTGTCCGCTATTCCCGTGGCGTTCGAGCGTATTACGTTTATACCCTTGTCGTTAGTACTGCTGATGGTGTTACCATAAATATATACATATTTGCCAAGATAGGTCTGGATACATGACTGACTGCATGATGAGATTGTGTTACCGGTTACCTCGGTGCGGCTTGCCAGGCTGGTAGCCTCGTGTGCTCTTATCTCTATACCATGATGGGTACAATTGGTTACTGTATTATTGCTAATCGTGGTGTTTTCAGCGGCTACCTCGCCAATAGCATTTTCGCTGTTATTGTCGAAAACACAGTTGGTTATGGTGCATCCTGTAGAGGTTATATCAGTTCGGTCAAAATGGACACCTCTAAAACAGTCAGAAATTGTAAATCCCTGTATGGTAATATTCGCAGCCGCCATCTCGAAACCGTTCAACGAGCTGCTGGCAGGATTATACTGAACCACAACATTGGCCGGGGTTCCGACATCACCCGTGATGGTTACCCCTTTATTCACACCTATCGCTGAAGTGATGGTATACATCCCCGCCGCCACGTTGACAGTACTGCCGGTGACCAGATCGATACCTTCCTGAATGCGGCCGGTCGCGCCGGATTGCGGGCTGTCATCATCAACCCAGAGAGTCGCGAAGTCACCCTGGAAACCGGGGCTAGTTGGCGATCCGCCACCAAGCCACGGTGTGTAGTCGATATTGCCATAAATGGTTTCGCCGGAACCCTTGTCGGAGGCTATCAGCCCTGTTGAGGCCGAACCGCCTTTCTCCGGCAGTGAGCCGCCAAAGGGACTGACGGTGAGCATGATCGGACGCGTACCACCGGCCTTGACGCCGATTGTCGGTCCGGTAGGATCATCCCAATAGCAGCCCGAGGCATCCATTATCTGTGTGAAGGCATTGTTGATAGCTGACCCCACGTTACCTGTGAACATGCAGTCGAAGACTGATACCGAGACGTTGTTGACATTCCCGGAATAGTCACCACCCCAAATGCCATCCAGGGCGGTTCCACTGACGTAACACCCGGCAATCGTGGCATTGAGATCACCATTCTCCCAGCCGGTGTAGTAGGATCCACCCCATGGGTCTTCACCCGTGCAGTAAAGATCAATACCATCACCGGTGCTATTGAGAACGTCGCAATCAGTGACAGTCATGTTCACGTCGCTGTTGTCTCGGCTCAACTGGATACCGAGAGTCCACTCGTTGTCATACAGGTTAAGATTGGTGAAACTCAGATTGACAGGTGATGGATGGAGATACACCCATCCCCAGTCACTGAAATTCACGCCTGATTGACAGTTGTAGACTTCGTCTCCATCCATGGAGATGTCACCGCTCTCAAACAACAGGATGCCGGTAGCGGCCCAATCGTCGCCAGTGTACTCGGCGCCCTGAACGACATTTTGATACGTCGTGCCGGTTGCACCATAAGAGAGCTGCATGCCGTTGCCGGCAATCACCGGTGAGGGTACATTGACCACGGTGTTTTCATTGACAGTGAAGGTTGCGCCTGGTCCCATAATCAATATGCCGCATTTTTGGAAGACGGGGATTGAGTTGCTGGAGAAATCGATCGTGAATGTTTGTTCCAGGCTGTGAGTAGCCACCACACTGACAACGCGCGAGTTGCTCGGTGTCGCCGCATCCGTTATGTTGTCGATTTCACATAGTGTAACCGATCCATCGGTGTCGAAAAAATGCACGCCATAGAAGTTATTCGGCCCAACGTCACGGCCGTCGACCGTAAACCCACTTATATTGACGTTTCCAGCGGCAACAACGCCGATAATGGCGTCAATCGTACGGGATGAGCCGGTCCACTGCGTGACGTCGTAGGTCGTTCGGTCAACCGGGTCCGGCGCCTCAATGATAGACACCCCAATTCCCGTTCCCAGCAAGTCCAGGCTATGGTCAACATAGAGTTGCTCGCGATAAGTTCCGGCTGCAACGTTGATGACATCGCTGACAGAGACAGAAGCGGCGTCGATTCCCTCCTGAATGGTGGAATTGTTGGAGGTGTTGACATACCAGGTCCAGGGGCTGGTGTGCGGATCGTCCACGTAATCTGCACCCCACCAGGGGGAGTAGTCCACATCATCGCTTACCGCGTCTCCCACGGCGCTGGGATTGGTGGTGGCGTTATATGGACCGCTGGCGTCACCCCACCAGTTCTGCTCGGCATCTACACCATTGGACAAGTCAGCGCTGTAAAACAGACCCCAGTAATTGTCGTGAATACTGTTGCCATGTATCACAACACCGGTCGGATCAATGTCACCCGACCCCCAGTTGCTGCCGACCAGAATACCGGAGTTCTTATAGGTACGACTGCCGACAATCTTCTCGCCAGCATAGGTCACGCCCATGTCATATATCTCGTTGGCGGTTATGGTAACGTCATTGGTCCAGGTCTGAATGCCGTTGATGCCGTCATAAACCGTGTTGCCATCAATGATTGTATGGCTGCTGTATGTTGGTCCAATGTCATCTTGTACATGGATGGAAGCGTAGTCCCAGTCACCGGTGCCATCGGCGCCATAATAGTTACACTGGGTCAGGGTGTTATTGTAGATATAGGTATATGGAGCGCCAATGACCTGAATACCCGGGTATTTGGTCTGGGAGATGGTATTGCCAATAACTTGAATCCTGTCCGATGTCCCCGTGGCGTTCGAGCGTATTATGTTTATACCCTTGTCGTTAGCACTGCTGATGGTGTTATCATAAATATAGACATATTTGCCAAGATAAGTCTGAATACATGACTGACTGCATGATGAGATTGTGTTACCGGTTACCTCGGTGCGGTTTGCCGGGCTGGTAGCCTCGTTTGCTCTTATCTCTATGCCCATACTACAGTTGGTCATCGTATTATTGCTAATCGTAGTGTTTTCAGCGGCAACCTCGCCAATAGCATTTTCGCTGTTATTGTCGAAAACACAGTTGGTTATGGTGCATCCTGTAGAGGTTATATCAGTTCGGTCGAAATGGACACCTCTAAAACAGTCAGAAATTGTAAATCCCTGTATGGTAATATTCGCAGCCCCTATCTCGAAGCCGTTCAACGATGTGCTGGCAGGATTGTACTGAACCACAACATTGGCCGGGGTTCCGACAGCACCCGTGATGGTTACCCCTTTATTCACATCTATCGCTGAAGTGATGGTATACGTCCCGGCTGTTACGTTGATGACGTCGCTGACAGATGCGACGTCAATTCCCTCCTGAATGGTGGAATTGTTGGAGGTGTTGACATACCATGTCCAGGGGCTGGTGTGCGGATCGTCCACGTAATCTGCACCCCACCAGGGGGAGTAGTCCACATCATCGCTTACCGCGTCTCCCACGGCGCTGGGATTGGTGGTGGCGTTATACGGGCCGCCGGCGTCACCCCACCAGTTGTCTTCGGCCAGAACCAGTCCGCGAGTGCCCTTGTCGGAACTCCAGGAAGTCATGTGCTCAGAACTGGATGGCAGTTCGTCCTCAATCAAGCGCGTTTCCCACGTGCCAGAGGAGGCCTTTGTTGAAGCGTTATAGACACCCAGTCCGCTGTTCCCGTAGATAGCGTTGTCGTGCAGATTTATGTTTCCAGCGCTTCCATCAATTCCAACGCCATGTCCAAGGCCATTGTGTCCGTTCCAGGCGCCGTCGTTATCGAATATCCTGTTGCCGTAAGCGTTTACGTTGGTGGGTCCATCTTTGAGGTTGAGCGCGCCAACTGACCAACCTTCAGAGGCAGCATTGGTAATGGAGTTGTTATATATCTCAGCCACGTCCGAGCCCACAAAGCAGATTCCACCTTCACGAGCACCATTGACGGTGTTGTTATAGATGGTGGCGTTGTCGGACGGATCAAGCCCTGACCAACACTTGCCAACCCAGATTCCCTGATCGCCCGAGTTGGTCACAACGTTATCGTGGATGATAGCACCATCCGACCCGCGAGCGATAAACATCCCGTCCGAGTAGTTGTCGTGGAGGTAGCAATCGGCCACCGTCAAGTTGGTGAAACAGAGGGCGTAGACAACCGAATAGCAACTGTGAACCGTAACGTGATCCACGGAGCAGCCGTCATAGAAAATGTAGCCTTCGCCAGGCGTGTCATGAGCGTAATCCCGGTGAAGTACACCGTACCCACCGGTGCTAACGAGGTCTCCGGTGAATCCTTGAACAGTGAAGTTCTGAATAGCGACGTTATTGGCTTGGATGTGGATGCCTTTGGGCCAGTATGAAGCAGAACTGCCCACACCTCCAATAGCGCCGTCAATGATCGTGCCGGTCTGTGATTCACCGACCAGGCTGAGGCCGTCTTTAGTAATGTATGCGCATTTGCCCGTTGCCGGATCAGCCCCGTATGTTCCGTTCGCCACGTTGATGACATCGCCGGACGCAGCATCGTCAATCGCATCTTGAATGCCGCAGTAAACCACCGCATAGGGATCAGGTTGTCCAACGCCGGACACACAGGCTGGGTCGCTGACATCGACGTTGATTGTCCCGGCCAACACCCCTCCCGCAGCCAACATCAGTATAGCAGCTATTGACAGTAACTTTTTCATTTCTCTCTTCCCTCGTATATTTGGTCAACGATTTCTCAGTACCCCACGTCGCACTAAACCAAGGATTTTGATTCAAAAGGCTCAGTGAAGAAGCACAGTGATGGGTACATTAGAGCAACATAATAACCAAGTCAGTCCCTCCTTCCTGTTCCCTTGTGCAGATGGTTTTCCTCACGAAAATGTCATAATCAGTTGTCGTCAAGACAGCTAAAGCTGTGGGTGAGTAAGTAACATCGTCACATTGTCTGATGGAATGAGGAATACAATCTTCAGCGGTAGCCCAACGTGGACAGCACGCTTGAGAGCACATCGGTAACCGTTACTCCTTCATTCGTGAGGGCATCAGCCGATATGTAAGAACTGATCGACCTCCAAACGCCGGGCACACCGCCAATCGCGCGCCGACAGAATGCCGCAATCTCGTACATTCTGCGGATGTCCTAATAACTCATCATAATTTACCGCCAGCCGATTGGTTTGTCAAGTCGTTTCAGCGTTTTCGGCGTTTTCAGCGCGGAGCGAATCGTCGAATCACCCCCGTCGACCGAACGCCCTCGCATCCGTAATTCTCGTCCGGGAGTCTCCTCCGGGTACTCGAATCGGCTCACTTGACGAGATTTCTTTGCCCTCCAATCAATCGGAACTTGCGTCCGACGAGACTGTTTACTATAATCTATATGACTGGAGTAACTACGAAGGATACCTGATGACCGACCGAATTCTGGAAATCGTAGTCTTTCTCATGGACTACATGCGGGACAATCAGGGTCAGCTTGCCGAGACCGATGATTTCTCTACGACCCTGAAGACCATGGGCTACTCCGACAATGAAATCTCTTCGGCCTACTTCTGGCTGTGGAATCGGTTCGACAACTCGCCGGAGTGGCTGTATTCGGACTTTCCGAAAATCCACATGCCAAATCGGGTTCTGACGGCCACTGAACGGGTACGCATGACTACCGAAGCGTACGGTTTTCTGCTGAAGTTGCTCAATCTCTCGCTGATCGATACCGAACAGTTCGAGACTATACTGGAGCGCGTTTCTGTTTTCGGCGGCGATCCGGTCAGCCATGATCAGATCAAGGCAATCGCTTCAGCGCTGGTCTTTCTGGAATTTGATGAGTTTGGAAGCATCGAATCATTCGATATCAAAGCCGACCGTCTTAAGTTGGTCAACTGAGTTACTATGTCGCTTGAGGGGAAAAAGATTACGGTGGGCCTCACCGGCGGTATCGCCTGCTACAAAGTCCCCTATCTCATCCGTTCGCTGATCAAGAATGGCGCCGAGGTGCAGGTGGTCATGACCGAAGCGGCCACCAAATTTATTACACCCTTGACCTTAGAGACAGTGTCCGAGCGGCCGGTGGCGGTGCGCATGTTTCCGCCGGATGAGTTCGTCGCTACCCGCCACATTGATCTCGGCCAGTGGGCCGATCTGCTGGTTGTCGCCCCGGCCACGGCCAATTTCCTGGGCAAGGTCGCTGCCGGTGTTTGTGACGACTTGCTGACGACCGTCGTCTGCGCCTCAACCTGTCCGGTGATGGTGGCCCCGGCCATGAACCCGCAGATGTGGATCAACCCGGTCACCCAGCGCAACGTAGCCACTCTCAGAAAGTTGGGGTTTCGGTTTGTCGGCCCCGAGAAAGGGGACATGGCCTGCCGTGAATCAGGTGTCGGGCGCATGAGCGAACCTGAGCAGATCCATGCGGCGATAGAAAACTGCCTGGGCAAGAAAAGCGGCTTGCCGCCAAAAAAAAAAGCCTCACGGGCAAAAAAGTAGTCGTCACCGCCGGGCCAAGTCGTGAACCGATTGATCCGGTGCGCTTCATCTCCAATTATTCCTCGGGTAAAATGGGCTACGCCCTGGCTGAAGCAGCCGCAAGACTCGGCACCGAGACAACTCTGATTTCAGGACCAACCAGCCTGCCGCCCCCGGCGGGAGTGAAGCTGGTCAGGTTTGAGACTACCGAACAGTTGCACCGGGCCGTCAAGAGCGCCGTCAGGGACGCGGACTGTCTCATCATGGCCGCCGCCCCGGCTGACTACCGACCGGTTAAGCTGGCTTCCGCGAAGATCAAGAAGAGCGCCGCTGCGATGCAACTCTCGCTTGAGCCGACCATCGACATTCTCAAAGACCTCGCCGCCCAAGGGGCGAAAAGGCCACTTGTGGTGGTTGGGTTTGCGCTGGAAACTGATCGGCCGATTGAGAACGCCCGCAAGAAACTCAAGGAAAAGAAGCTCGACCTGATCGTGCTGAACACGGTTGGTGCTGACACCGGTTTCGACAGCGATACCAACGAGGTGACCATTCTAAGGCCAAAGCGTAAACCACTAACGCTGCCGCTTGCGAAAAAAAGCGCCATCGCAGAGCGAGTGCTTGATCTGATCGCGTCGATGTTGTAGACTGGTATTCTACAGAAGGATGCTTGACATGGATGATCGACCGCTGAGTTTACAGGAGATGCTTCGCCGAGCCTTGACCTCCCAGGTGGAGTTGGGGATGGGTGAGGTAATCCTGCCGCCACGTAGCGCCAGCACCATTGAGACAGAGTTGGATCAGCATATGGTGGCCGCTACCGAGAGTCAACGCATCGTGCCCGTCGCTGATATCTTTGGAGAGGAGCGACCGCTGGGACCGCAGGAACCACAGTTTGCATCGCTGGACAGACATTTCGATTCCGTGCAGAACTGTCAGGAGTGTCCCCTGGGCGCTACCCGTAACAAGTTCGTCTATGGCGCGGGCAATCCCAACGCCGACTTGCTGTTTATCGGTGAGGCGCCCGGCGCCGACGAGGATCGTATCGGTGAGCCGTTTGTCGGCCGTGCCGGACAATTGCTTGACAAAATACTGGCCGCGATCAAGCTGTCCCGGGAAGAAGTATACATCGCCAACATTCTCAAATGCCGACCGCCCGGCAACCGTGATCCGCAACCGGCCGAGATGGAGAAATGCTTCCCGCTGCTGAGAGAACAGGTTGCCCTGATCGCGCCGAAACTGATCTGTGCGCTGGGTCGTATTGCCGCCCAGGCGCTTTTGAAGACAACGACCCCACTGGGCAAACTGCGCGGGCGCTGGCATGAGTATGAAGGCGTTCCGATGCTGGTGACCTATCACCCGGCGGCGCTGCTTCGTTTCCAAGCGTACAAAAAAGACACCTGGGCCGACATGCAAATGCTCCGCGCGAAATATGATGAGTTGGTGGGATAAGTCCGATGGCGTATCGAACACAAGAGAACAAGCAGCTTGATAGTCTTCAGCCGCCTCAGTCATTGGAGGCGGAACAGGCGGTTCTTGGATGTATCCTCAAAGACGTCATGGCGCTTCATGAGGTAGTGGAAATACTGACCGAGGAAACCGTATTCTACTCACCCAAGCACCAGATGGTTTATCGAGCGGTGCTCGAGCTCTACAAACGTTCCGAGCCGTGCGACATTACAACTGTCTCCAACGCTCTGCTTAAGGACGACAAACTTACCCGTCTCGGCGGACGAGTCTTCCTGGCCGAACTTGTGGAGGGCGTTGCCGCCACCGCCAACGCAGCGCACTATGCCGAGATTGTTTTCGACAAGTTTCTCTTGCGCCGCACAATCGAAATCACCAACGAGATATCGCGCAGTTGCTACCGTCTCGAACAGCCGGTGTCGGAACTGTTGGACCAGGCCGAGGCAGGTATCTTCGGCCTGTCGGAGAAGCGGCTGCGACGTGGCTTCACGCCGATTAGCCAGTTGATCCCGTCGACCTTTGATCAGATTGAGCAGTTGCAGTCGCCGGACAGTTCACTGGTCGGTCTCAAGACGGGATTTACCGATTTCGACACCATGACCAATGGGATGCACAAAGGTGAGCTTATCATCATCGCTGGTCGGCCCTCCATGGGCAAATCGGCGCTGGTGATGAATATCGCCGAGCATGTAGCGATCGAACACGGGAAAACCGTGGGCGTGTTCTCAGTTGAGATGTCGGCCGAGGCGTTATCCCTTCGCATGCTTTGTGGCCGGGCGCGGATTTCGCAGCAAAAACTGCGGGCCGGCCGACTCCGCGACGAAGAGTGGCCAAGGCTCACTCGCGCTGGTGGTCCGTTATCGAAGGCCGCTATCTACATCGATGATTCCCCCGGCCTCACTTCGCTTGAGATGAAGGCCAAGGCGCGTCGCTTGAAAGGCCAGCACGATGTCGACTTGATAATCATAGATTACATCCAGATGGTCCAGGGTTCCGGTCGTTGGGAGAATCGGCAGCAGGAGATCGCCGCCATCTCGCGCGGTCTCAAGACGCTGGCCATGGAGTTGGAGATACCCGTAATCGCCTGCTCACAGCTCTCCCGTCAAGTGGAGCAACGCGGTGGTGACAGGCGGCCGGTATTGTCAGACCTGCGTGAATCCGGGGCTATCGAACAGGATGCCGATGTCGTAGCTTTCGTCTACCGACCCGAATTGTATTTCTCGCATCTTGAGAAGACTGACCCCAAGTACCTCGAAGTTGAGGGCAAGGCGGAACTGATTATTTCCAAACAGCGTAACGGCCCCACCGGGGTGGTGCATCTTGCTTTCGTCAAAGACTTTGCGCGTTTCGAGAACCTCGCGCGGCGGCCGGCTGAACTACCCGCCGATGTCGAACCGGTCGGCGGCGATGAGGACATTCCCTTCTAAGGAGGCGCCATGGAATCCGGGCTGACCATACTCGGACGACGCGGCGTGAAATTCGTAACCAAGCTGGGTGGTATCTTCCTGATGCTGGGACGGTTTCTCGTCGCCCTGAAGGAACTCCCCAGGTCCCTCGGTCTGGTCTTTGAACAGCTCTACACCCTGGGGGTCAAGTCGCTTCCGTTGATCATCATCATCTCCATTTTTGTCGGCGCCGTTGCGGCCTGGCAGGCGGCTTATCAATTCAAGTTCATCGGCGCGCCTCTTCGCTATCTCGGTCAGGCTGTGGGCAAAGCGGTCGTTATCGAACTGGCGCCGGTGTTGTCGGCGATCGTGTTTGCCGGACGGGTAGGCGCCGGGGTTACCGCCGAACTGGGCAGTATGCGCGTCACGGAGCAGATCGACGCGCTCGAATCGATGGGTATCAACCCTATTCGCTATCTCGTCATGCCGCGAGTGCTGGCCTGTCTGTTCATGGTGCCGCTGCTGGTGGTGTTCGCGATTTTCATCGCTATCCTCGGCGGACTGGTGGTGTCGGTGATCGGTGTTGATGTGTCGTCGGAGACTTTCCTAAACGGCTTTCGCAATTCATTCCAGGTCGGTGACTTCATCAACGGCATGATCAAAGCCGCCGTATTCGGACTGATTATCGGCATCGTCGGTTGCTACGAAGGGTTCCACACCAGGGGTGGTGCTCAGGGGGTCGGCCTGGCCACCACCAACTCGGTGGTGATCTCTTCCGTGTTGATTCTGGTGTTCAACTTCATTTTCGCACTTATCCTGTTCAGGATCTGATAATGAGCGACGCGTTAATTGGGATAGAAGGCATCAGCAAGCGGTTCCAGACGCTCGAGGTGCTGCGCGGCGTCGATCTGGACGTGAACAAAGGGGAGTCGATCGTCGTCATCGGACAATCCGGCTGCGGCAAATCCGTTTTACTCAAGCATCTGGTGCGGTTGCTGGAGCCGGACGAGGGCGCGGTGTTTTTTGATGGTGTCGACATATCCTCCTTGACCGGTCGGCGGCTGATCGAGATGCGACGACGCTATGGCATGTTGTTTCAGTCGGCGGCATTGTTCGACTCGCTGACGGTGGCCGAAAACGTCGGTTTGGGACTCACGGAAGAACGTCTGCACAGTGAAGCTGAGATAGAACGCATCGTGGATGAGAAGCTCCAAATGGTTGGTCTCTCGGACGTCCGCGACAAAAACCCGTCCGAGCTTTCCGGCGGAATGCGTAAACGGGTAGGGCTGGCACGCGCTATTGCGGGCAGTCCCGAGGTCTTGCTGTACGACGAACCGACCACCGGGCTGGATCCGATCACAGCGGACATGATCAATGACATGATTGTCGATCTCCACCGGAAGCTGAACGTCACCTCAATAGCCGTCACGCACGACATGACCTCCGCCTTTAAGATCGCCGATCGCATTGTCATGCTGTACGACGGACAGGTCGAATTCGACGGCAGCCCCGACGAGATCAGGAACAGCAGCAACGAGGTCGTCAGACAGTTTATCACCGGCAGCGCCGTCGGGCCGATACAGGTGCGCTGATGACCGTACCCCGCAAAGTCAAAACCGCCTACTATTGCTCCCAGTGCGGGGCACAGCATTCCAAATGGCAGGGACAGTGCCGCGAATGCGGCCAGTGGAATTGTCTCATAGAGGAGCGAGTGCCCACCAGTACCACGCGCGGCGGCGCTACCCCGATGGCTGTGGCCCAACGACTGTCCGAGGTCACTATCGACCGACAATCCGGTTTCGTCAGCGGCATTGTCGAGTTTGACCGGGTGCTGGGCGGACAGTTGCTTGCAGGCATGACCGTGCTGCTTGGCGGCGAACCGGGGATCGGCAAGTCGACCCTGGTACTGCAAGCCGCCGAAGCGTACTCCCAGCAAGGGCTGAGAGTCCTGTACATTACCGGCGAGGAATCACTGCCACAAATCAAGCGGCGCGCCGATCGACTGCAGGTCAAGGGGGACAACATCACCGTCGTGAACTGCAGCAGCCTCGAACAAATTATCGAGCGCGTGGGCACCAACGAACATCAGGTGGTGATCATCGACTCTGTGCAAACCGTGGCCAGCGAGATGTTCGATTCGCCGCCCGGCACCGTGGCGCAGGTGCGCGAAGCGGCCAACAAATTGATCGCGATGTCCAAAGCGGGCGGCTGGGCGCTCTTTCTGGTCGGGCACGTTACCAAAGAAGGGATGGTGGCGGGACCAAAGGTGCTTGAGCACATGGTCGACACGGTGGTTTATTTCGAGGGTGACTCATCGCATCTCTACCGAATGCTGCGCGCCACCAAGAACCGGTTTGGATCCATCGCTGAGATCGGTCTGTTTGAGATGGCCGAGCGCGGTCTGATTGAAGTCGCCAACCCATCGTCGCTGTTTTTGACCGGACATTCCGATGAACCGCGCAGTGGTTCTGTCGTAGCCGGGATCGTCGAGGGTAACCGTCCCATTCTGGTAGAACTTCAGGCGTTGGTCACCGCCGCCGGATACAGCAATCCTCAGCGAGTCGCAGGCGGCATCGACAATAAACGACTGTCGCTCTTGCTGGCAATTCTCGAAAAACGATGCGACTACCCGATGGCTACCAACGACGTTTTTGTCTCGGTCGCGGGTGGGTTAAAACTGTCCGAACCAGGGATTGACCTGCCGCTGTTGGTGGCGATCGTGTCATCGCTGCTCAACCGGAATGTTGATTCCAAGACGATCTGTGTTGGCGAGGTGGGTTTGTCCGGCGAGGTGCGACCGGTGACGATGGTCGACCGCCGCATCAACGAAGCCGCGCGCATGGGGTTCACCCGCATGATCCTGCCGCAGGCTAACCTGGAGAAGTCCGCCGATAAACCCATCGAGATGGTTGGCGTCACGAATTTGCAAGCGGCGTTGGAGGTGGTGGGGTAAGGGATGATAGACTTGTTATTCGATAACTCCGCTCTTGTGAATATGGTCGACCGCGCCGACTACAGACAGCTAAAGGTTCTAGTAGAACAGCATTTTGCGTGTGGTGACCTCCGACTATGGATCAGCACAACTAATCTTACTGAGTTGACACAAGGAATAACGCTTGAGAGTTTCGCCAGATCTAAGAAGTATATGAGTGAGGCGCTCACTCTGGCTCAACGGAGGTTCATACTGCCACCACCGTCAGACTACATATATTACGATGTAAAGGCGCTGGGTCTAGACGGGTTGCTGGAATCATCTCGCAACACTCGAAAGGTCTTTGCTATGATCCAGGCGGCATGGTCATATCGCGACTATGTACGAAAGTTCAAACCATATGCAGATGAAATCAAGACGAGGCAAGATCGATTCTATAACAGCGTTAGGAGCGCACAGGACAGCGAAGTGCGCATGACGGCCAGTGAACGCAAGAAGGAAGCTTACTCGCGATTCAGCGTGGAGAACCGAGAGCGTTTCTATTCGGATACAATTGAAAGCCAGTTCAGCAGGAAAACAACAGCACCCCCTGGTGCATCTGTCATAAGGATCAACCCATACCAACAAGACTCACGTCGCCCCGCTGTCCTATATTGGACGGAGCTGCTGAGAGTCTTCTGCCTAAGAACATATTTGAACAAGAGATGGGTTCGTGCGGGTGATGGATACGACTTCTCACAGGCATTGTACCTAGACATATGCGATTACCTTATTACGGATGATGGCCCATTAAGGACGATGGCTGAGGACACCCAACTTCCGGAGCTTAAAGGTAGATTGATCTCACTTGACGCATTCCTAATCCACCTGAACCAGCCATCATTGACGAGAAGATGCCCTATTCCACTGTACCCCGCCTAAAGCGAAGCGGCAGGTGGGTGCGCCAAGCGCGAAGGACAGTTTTACCTGTGTCAGGACCACAGGGTTTTCGACCTACGAAGATGAGATTGCCGCGGCACACAAGGTGTGCCTCGCAATGACGGTATGAGAGATGAAAGATAGTATCTACAAACTGCACACCACTGACGCCGCTGCCCGGCGTGGTGAGGTGACGACGCCGCACGGGACGTTTCAAACGCCGGCCTTCATGCCGGTGGGAACATCCGGCGCCGTCAAGGCGATGACGGCCGAAGATCTCGAGGGTTGTGGTGCGGAGATCATTCTTGGCAACACCTACCATCTCTATTTGCGACCAGGTGTTGACATCATCAAGTCGCAGGGCGGGCTGGCCTCGTTCAACGGCTGGAACAAACCGACTCTCACCGATAGCGGCGGGTATCAAGTGTTCTCGATGCGTGACAATCTGAAAATCACCGACGACGGCGTACAGTTCCGCTCGCATCACGATGGTTCCACGCACATGTTCACGCCCGAACGCGTGATGGAGATTCAACACGCAATCGGCGCCGACATTATCATGGCCTTCGACCAGTGTGTACCCTACCCCGCTGATCGTGAACTGGCCGAGACCGGTGTGCGCCGCACCTATGATTGGGCGCAGCGGTGCCTTGCCAAGCACGAAGAGTTGGGGCAGACGGGGACGTCTGCCGTCCACAACTCGGACGAGACAGAGTCCTCTGCCGCCCACGGACCCACTATGAATGGCGGGCCACCCGGGTCTGCCGCCCACGGAAAAACAGGCTGCCGCCTGTTTGGGATTGTGCAGGGATCGACCTACAAGGACCTGCGCACGCAGTCGGCTGAACAAATCGTGTCGCTTGATTTTCCCGGTAACGCCATCGGCGGACTCTCGGTTGGGGAGAGCAAGGTCGAAATGGAGGAGATGCTTGCGCACACTATCGAACATCTCCCTAAGGACAAACCGCGTTATCTCATGGGTGTCGGTTACCCCGAGGACATTCTGATGGCGGTGTCATACGGCATCGACATGTTCGACTGTGTTCTGCCGACCCGCAATGCTCGTACAGGCAATGTGTTTACGTCGGTTGGACAAATCACTTACCGTAACGCCGACTACGCCGACGACAGCACGCCGCTTGATCCCAACTGCGACTGCCGCGTCTGCCGCCGCTACAGCCGGGCCTACATTCGGCATCTTTACAATCAGTCAGAGATCACCGGCATGGTGCTGGCGACGTACCACTCGACGTATTTCTATCAGAACCTTATGCGTGGAATACGCAAGGCAATCGAGGAGCAGCGGTTCGAATCGTTCAAGGCCGATTTTCTCAATCGCTACGAACGCCGCGCCATAATGTCATACCGAGCCATGTAGGGCAGGATCCCTGCGATCCTGCCATCCCCGTCATGCCGAGCGACCTTCAACGTCATGCCGAGCGACCTTCAACGTCACGCCGAGTGACCTTCAACGTCATGCCGAGCGGAGTCGAGGTATGACGTCGCCGAAGCAATTGATGGACCCTTCGACTCCGCTCAGGGTGACACAGTAATAAAACGACTGGACGAATCTACAAGCTCATCACCACCGACGCCGACGCCCGGCAGGGTGGCCCGGACGTTCGTCCGGGTTTCATGGTACCCCACCTACAGCGAACAGGCAGGTGGGTGCGCGAAGCACAAGAAACAGGCTTGCCTGCTGTGTCGAAACCGCAGGGGTTTCGACCTACGAAGACTGTGCTCGCCGAAGGAACCTGGCGTGAAGCCGTACTACCCCGGACCGTGGGCGCGATGTCTGCCGGCGTACAGCGGTAAGAGATACCCAAACGAGACGCGGAAGTCGTTGAAACGAGCTTTAGCGTAACGACGCGAATAGGAACCGTCCCCCATGTCGGTGCTGTAGACGAAGCTGGGGCGAACGTCGGTAATACTTACCTCCAGCGAGTACGTTCGGTGAAAGCGCAAACCGAAGGTCAGCCGATACCCGTTGGCTCTATTGAAGCCGGTATCGGTAATGTCATTTAGAAGCTCCAACGAATCCGCCACCGACCGGCTCGTGCTGTGATCGTACAGCGCCAGCACCGCCCCGCCGCCGATGAAACCGGTCAACCGATTTGTCCCTCGATAATAGAGCGCTTCCAGCGACAGCAAGGGACCAAACACCGTGCCGTCCGGGTAACGCACATGCTTCATCCGGCTGATCCGATAGTCAGCAGCCACCCGCAGCACCAACGGATGCACTATCATAAACTCATACTTGGCGCTGAACTCAACCCCCGTTTGAACCAGACCGTTCGGAGCGGTCACACCGACCGAAAAGTGCATATTCATCATGTTGAGTGTATCCTGCTTGACCGGATTGACCGGATACAGCGGAAGCGAAAGCAAAGTGGTCAGTACAAGGGCGTACATCGGCTCTCCTGGTGGTTCTTCTCTCTGAGCACTCTCTGTAATATAAACGATAAAGGCACCGGAATGACCAACGAAATCTCTGCATCTCTCTGGAAAGTATGGATAAGCTGTTTGTCCAACACTGATTTCCGACCAAAAGCGGACTCATAGCGGGGGGTTTTCCGGGTGCTCACTCGTTGCCGTAACCCGTTGTCGCACAAGGTGGAATTCTTGCGCCGCTAACCGTGAAACCGGTTGACAAGAATCAAATAAGAACTATATTAACGGCTTGCTTTCGGCGACTGTGAATGAATTCACAATCACCCTGGCGCCTGAGTTGGTGCGTCTGAAACGAAAAAAAACGGAGCCTATGGAGTACAATATGAGCAGTCCCAAACTCTACAAGAATTTTATCAACGGTGAGTGGGTCGAATCCTCGTCGAACAAAACCTACGAGAACCGCAACCCCGCCAACACTGACGAAGTGCTGGGTATCTTTCAAAAATCGAATGCTGATGACGTCGCGATGGCGATTGACGCCGCCACCGAAGCATACAAGAAGTGGCGGCTGGTCCCGGCGCCCAAGCGTGGCGAGATCCTGTACAAGGTTGCACAGCGCATGCTCGACCAAAAAGAACCTTTCTCGCAGCAGATGACGCAGGAGATGGGTAAGGTTATCAAAGAGACGCGCGGCGATACGCAGGAAGCTATCGACATGACGTTCTACATGGCTGGTGAAGGACGACGTCTTTTCGGCATGACCACGCCATCGGAGATGGAGAATAAGTTTAACATGACAGTGCGTCAGCCGCTGGGTGTTTGTTCGTTTATCACGCCGTGGAATTTCCCTATGGCGATCCCATCATGGAAGATGATGCCGGCGTTGATTTGCGGTAATACGGTGGTGATCAAACCGGCCACGGATACCCCTCTGTCGGTAGCTAATTTGATTCAGGCTTGCCACGATGAAGGCATCCCGCCGGGCGTGGTCAACATGGTCACCGGGTCGGGTTCGGCTCTGGGCGCACCGATTATCAAGAACCCGAACGTGCGCGTTGTCTCGTTCACGGGGTCGACCGAGGTGGGCCGCAAGGTTTCTGAGGCCTGCGCGACCGATTTCAAGCACTGTTGTCTGGAGATGGGTGGCAAGAACGTCCAGATCGTCATGGACGACGCCAAACTCGAGTTGGCTGTCGACGGCGCCCTGTGGGGTGCGTTCGGCACTACCGGCCAGCGTTGCACGGCTACCAGCCGAATCGTTTGTCACAAGGACGTGGTCGAGAAGTTCACGTCCATGATCGTGGAACGCGCCAGAAAACTGAAAGTTGGCAACGGCCTTGATGAATCGGTCGAAATGGGTCCGGCAATCTCCCAGGCTCAGCTTGACACCGTGTTAGGTTACATCGAGATCGGCAAGAAAGATGGAGCCAAACTCCTCACCGGCGGCGAACGGCTGACCGGCGGCGATTACGACAAAGGGTTCTTCCTGCAGCCGACCGTTTTCGGCGAGGTCACTCAGTCGATGCGTATCTGGAAAGAGGAGATCTTCGGACCGGTGTTGGGTATAGCTGTTTGTGGTTCACTGGATGAAGCTATCGCCATGGCCAACGACACGCCCTATGGTCTTTCGGCGTCCATCTTCACGCAGGATGTGAACAACGCCTACACCGCCATGCGCGATGTCTACACCGGCATCTTCTATGTCAACGCTCCGACCATCGGCGCCGAGACACACCTGCCGTTCGGCGGCACCAAAGAAACCGGTAACGGCCATCGCGAAGCAGCCACCGCCTGTCTCGACGTTTTCAGCGAGTGGAAGTCGGTCTACGTCGATTTCTCCGGCAGCTTGCAGCGGCCCCAGATCGACAACCAGTAGATGAAGGTGATTTTCAGGTGAGGAACGCTCTTAGAAGTCATGATCGCGCATTTTGCTGAATCGTTAGCCCACGGAGGGAAATGCCGCAGGATCTCAACCCGCGGCATGTGTAACGCTGACAGCTAACGAATGATTTGAACTGAATGGAGTTTGACATGGCTAAAGCCAGGAAGATAATCGTTATGGGCGCCGCCGGGCGCGATTTCCATAATTTCAATTGTTTGTATCGTGACAACAAGAGCATCGAAGTAGTGGCCTTTACCGCCACGCAGATCCCTGATATCGAAGGACGTCGCTACCCGGCCTCGTTGGCGGGAAAGCTCTATCCGAAAGGTATCCCGATCCACGATGAGTCGGACCTTCTGGACCTGATCAAGAAACACGACGTGGAAGAAGTCGTCTTTGCATACTCCGACGTTCCCTATCAATACGTGATGGAGCGCGCGGCGTATGTTATGTCGGCCGGGGTGCGTTTCGCCCTCGAGGGCGGCAGCCCAACCATGGTAAAGTCCACGAAACCGGTGGTGTCAGTGTGCGCCATCAGGACAGGTTGTGGCAAGTCGCAGACTACTCGCAGAGTAGCGGAAATCCTGCAGTCCCTGGGCAAGAAAGTGGTGGCGATCCGTCATCCCATGCCGTACGGCGATCTGGCCAAGCAGGCTTGCCAACGCTTCGCCAAGTTGAGTGACCTTGACAAGCACAAATGCACAATCGAAGAGCGCGAGGAGTACGAACCGCACATCATGAGCGGTGTCATTGTCTACGCCGGTGTCGATTACGAGATGATTGTCCGTGAAGCCGAAAAAGAAGCGGACATTATTCTCTGGGACGGCGGCAATAATGACATGTCGTTCTATGCCGCTGATCTGCTGATCACCGTGGTGGACCCGCATCGTCCCGGCCACGAATTGAGCTACTACCCGGGCCAGAACAATTTACTGATGGCCGATGTAGTCGTGATTAACAAGATTGATTCGGCTGACCCGGAAGGGGTTGCCGAGGTGCGTCGCAATATCGCAGCTTACAATCCGAACGCGGTGGTGGTTGACGCCGCCTCACCGTTGGGAGTGGACAAGCCGGAGTTGATTCGCGGCAAGAAGGTTCTCGTGGTTGAGGACGGTCCCACTCTCACGCACGGCGAGATGGCCTACGGGGCCGGCGTGGTGGCTGCCGAGAAATACGGCGCAGCCGAACTGGTCGACCCGAGACCGTTTACGGTAAAGTCGATCACCAAGACGTTTGAGAAGTATCCTGATATCGGCACCTTACTGCCGGCCATGGGCTACGGCGATCAACAGGTGAAGGACCTTGAGACTACTATTAACCGCACTAAGTGCGACGCCGTGGTGGTTGCCACTCCTATCGATCTCACGCGGTTGATCAAGATCAAGAAGCCGACAGTGCGCGTCACCTACAGTCTGCAGGAGATCGGATCGCCGAACCTCAACGATGTCCTGGAGACCTTTGTCGAAGGACAAGCGAAAAAGAAAGGCTCGAAGAAGAGCTCTAAGAAATCGAAGTGAACCAGCGGGCGGGTCGGCAAAAGTCGGCCTGCTCTGCTTCATACGGTCCAACCACACCGGAAGAAACGGAGAATGACCGGCCACAAGACAGCAGTGATTGCCCTCGGTGGAAACGCCATTACACAGCCCGATATCGAGGATACAATCGCCAACCAGTTTGCCAATACGCGCACCTCGCTGGACGGCGTCGTGCAACTGGCCCGCGAGGGATATAATCTGGTGATGAGTCATGGCAACGGCCCCCAGGTGGGCAACGCCATCCTCCGCGTCGAACTGGCGCGTGACAAGGCTCCCATCCTGCCGCTTGGCGTCTGCGTGGCCGACACCGAAGGCGGCATGGGCTACATGATCGCGCAGTCGCTACGGAACCGACTGCGCGCCGAAGGAATCCACCGACCGGTGGTGACTATCATCACGCAGATGTTGGTCGATCCCCGTGACCCCGCCATCGATAACCCTACCAAGTACATTGGGCAGTTCTACACCGAAGACGAAGCTCAGAAGTTCACCACTGCTCGGGGTTGGCGGATGAAAGAGGACGGTGATCGCGGCTGGCGACGGGTCGTACCGTCACCCATGCCGTACCACACTATCGAGGCCGAGACCATCAAGACCCTGGTGTCAGCCGGCGCCATCGTGATCGCCGGCGGTGGCGGGGGAATACCGGTCTACATTGACAAAAACGGCGATTACGAGGGCATTGACGCCGTCATCGACAAGGACCTCGCCTCAGCCGTGATTGGCGCCGAAATCGGCGCTGAGATTTTGTCGATCCTCACCGACGTTGACCGGGTGGCTATCAACTACGGCCAGCCTGACCAGAAAGATCTGGGGCGTGTGACCCTTTCAGAGATCAAGAAGTATCATGCCGAGGGTCATTTTCCGCCCGGCTCGATGGGACCGAAAATAGATGCCGCCATCAAGTTCCTCGAGGACGGCGGGGAGATGGTAGCCATAACTTCGCTTAACAACGCCGGCAAAGCTATCCACGGTGAAGCCGGAACCAGAATAGTGCCGGATTGAGCTATGAACCAACTGTCGGACGAGACCATCCAGGCGATACTTGAGAAAGGACGCATCTACGAAGTGGGCGGCGCCGTACGCGATCGCATCCTGTTCGGTACTGCGGCCACCAAGGATTGCGACTATCTCGTCACCGGCATTGAATATGACGAACTCAGTCGGCTACTCAGTCGTCGCGGCCGGGTCGATCTGGTCGGAAAAAGTTTCGGCGTTATCAAGTATACTCAGTTCCGTGAGGGTCAGGGACGAACGTTTGACCTTACTCTGCCGCGAAGCGAGCACTCCACCGGCTGGGGACACAAAGAGTTTGAGGTGTCGTTCGATCCGTCGCTGTCGGTCGAGGATGACCTTCATCGGCGCGACTTCACCGTCAACGCCATGGCCATGGCGCTGGACAACAACGAATTGATCGACCCTCTGGGTGGACGTCTCGATCTGGAGAAGCGGCAATTGCGCATGGTCTACCCGAGTTCGTTCAAGGATGATCCGCTGCGTATGCTGCGCGCCGTCCAGTTTGCAGCGCGGTTTGAGTTTATGATCGAACCGGAGACTTTTCGAGCCATCCGTAAGAACGCCGCATTGATAGATACCGTTTCCTCCGAACGAGTCGCCGAGGAACTCAACAAACTCCTGACACTGGCTAAACATCCCTCCAACGGTTTCCGTCTGATGGAGAGCCTGGGGTTGTTAAATATCATTCTGCCGGAGTTGCAGGCCGGAGTCGGAATCGAGCAACCGGGCGGCTACCACAAGTACGACGTCTTTGGGCACTCGATGCATACAATCGACGCTTGCGCGCCACGCCTGGTTCTTAGGATGGCTGCCCTGTTTCACGACGTGTGCAAACCCCAGACACGACGATTGGTGGACGATGGCGCTACTTTCTACGGGCACGAGAGCATGGGCGCCAGAACCACCGGCGAAGTGCTGCAGCGTCTGCGGTACTCCAACGACTTCATCCGGCAGGTTACCACGCTGATCGAGCGTCACATGTTCACCACCGATGTCACACCCAAAGGGCTGCGTCGGCTGTTGCGGCGGATCGGCACGGATTTGATTTTTGACCTGCTCGACTTGCGACGGGCTGACGTCGTGGCGCAGGGCATGGGCGGCACTACCGAGGACGTCGACCAGTTTGAGACCGAGATCCGTGAGGAACTCTCGTGCAAACCACCCTTGGGTGTCGGCGATCTGGCGCTTGATGGCGCCGACATCATGCGCCTGTTCAAACTCGAACCCGGACCAACCGTGGGAATGATCCTGAACCATCTGTTAGAAAAAGTGCTGGACGATCCTTCTGTCAACGATTCCGGGCAGTTGGAGATTCTCGCACGCACCTATTTCGAAGACAAAGATCTATTATCCGATAAAAGCAGTTTCAAGGAACGCGACCTATGAAGATTCATGAGTATCAAGCTAAAGAGGTATTCGCCGAGGCCGGTATTCCGGTGCCAGCCGGCAAGGTGGCTGCCACTCCGATCGAGGCATTCGAAATCGCAGAGAAGATTAACCGGCCGGTGATGGTCAAGGCGCAGGTGCACGTGGGCGGGCGCGGCAAGGCGGGCGGTATCAAATACGCCGAAAACGCCGAAGCCGCCAAAATTCTGGCCCAGAGCATCATCGGCATGGAGATCAAAGGCCTCACTGTCCAGAAGGCTCTCATCACCGAGGCGGAAGACATTATCAGTGAGTCCTACGTCGGTATCATTCTCGATCGCGTGACCAAACGCCCGGTCATCATGGTGTCGCCGGCTGGTGGTATAGACATCGAGGAGGTTGCTCAGAAGACTCCGGAGAAGATTTTCAAACTGGCGGTCGATCCCGTTGTCGGCTTGAAATCATACCAGGCCCGCAATCTCGCTTTCAAGCTGTTTCGCGATATCAATCAGGTGCGGGCAACGACTAACATCCTCATGCAGCTCTATGACGCCTTCTGGAAAGTTGACGCCTCGCTTGTTGAGATAAATCCCCTCATTTGCAATACAGACGCCAAAGTGATCGCGTTGGATGCCAAAATCAACATCGACGACAACGGCCTCTACCGTCAAAAGAACATCGCAGCCATGCGTGATCTTGACGCCGAGATACCGGAAGAAGTTCAGGCGCGCGATGCCGACCTGTCCTACGTGAAGCTCGACGGCAACATCGGTTGCATGGTCAACGGCGCCGGGCTGGCTATGACGACGATGGACCTGGTCAAACGCTACGGCGGTGAGCCGGCCAATTTTCTCGATATCGGCGGCTCCTCCAATCCGGAGAAAGTGGTCACGGCGATGCGGATCATTTTGTCGGATCCCAACGTCCGCGCTATTCTGATAAATATCTTCGGCGGCATCACGCGCTGTGACGATGTTGCTACCGGAATCGTGGCTGCCTTCAAGGAACTCAGTCCGAGCATACCGGTGGTCGTGCGTCTTACCGGCACCAACGAGGAAGCGGCCCAGAAGATTCTCCGGTCGGTCAATCTGCCGTCGGCCGACACTCTTGACAACGTGGTCAAGAAGGCCATAGAACTGGCTGGACTCTAATAAAACGGAACTCTGAGAGGACCTTAGATATGTCGATATTCATTAGTAAGAAAACGAAACTGATTGTTCAGGGGATCACCGGACGAGACGGTTCCTTTCATGCTGAACAGATGAAGAAGTATGGCACCAAAGTGGTCGGTGGCGTCACGCCCGGCAAGGGCGGCAGTAAGGTGGCCGGTATTCCTGTCTTCGATACGGTCGAGGAAGCGGTGGCCAAAACGAAAGCCAACACCTCCGTGATCTATGTGCCGCCTCCATTTGCCGTCGACGCCATTTTCGAGGCGGTCAGCGCCGGTATCAAGACGGTTATCTGTATTACTGAAGGCGTACCCGCTAACGACATGATGAAGGTCTATCCCTTCGTCAAGGAGAATGGGGCGCGCTTGATCGGTCCCAACTGCCCCGGTCTGATTTCCGTGGGACAGTCCAAGGTGGGCATTATGCCGTCGACCATCGTCAAGAAAGGCGGCGTGGGTGTGGTCTCTCGCTCCGGCACTCTGACCTACGAAGCGATTTGGGCCCTGACCGTAGCGGGCATGGGGCAGTCAACCTGCATCGGTATCGGTGGTGATCAGGTGATAGGTACGAACTTCATCGATTGTCTGGAAGCGTTCCAGGCCGATCCGGCAACCAAGGCGATCGTTATGATCGGTGAGATCGGCGGTTCCGATGAAGAAGATGCGGCCAAATACATCAAGAAGTATGTGACCAAACCGGTGGTGGCGTTCATCGCCGGTCGAACCGCTCCTCCCGGCAAACGGATGGGTCACGCCGGAGCCATCATCGCGGGCGGCAGCGGCACAGCCGAAGACAAGATCGTTGCGCTTAATAAGGTCGGTGTTCCGGTCGCAGGTTCCCCCACTGAACTCCCTGCAGCGCTGAAGGAGTTGATGAAAAGCGCTAAGAAAGCTGCACCGAAGAAAGCTGCACCGAAGAAAGCAGTAAGCAAGAAGGCTAAGGCGAAGAAAGCGACGGTGAAAAAGGTCGCAGCCAGGAAGCTCGCACCGAAGAAACAGCGCGGCCTTAAGAAAGCTGCTTCTCCCAAGCGAACGAAAAAAGCAAAGAAATAGCCAGGCGATGGCGTTCCAATAGTATGCAATCTGAGTTGTCGAGGAAAATCCATGACTGAGTCACAAGCGGCCAAGCCCGCCACTAAGAAAAAAGGTAAGAGCAAGTACGATTATTCCAATGGCCCGCCCCCTTTGGAGATCAACTTGACCTGGTGCAAAGCTTGTAACATCTGTATCGCCCTTTGTCCCACCCAGGTGTTCGAGCCGGATTCCGACGGCAAACCGGCCATAGCGCGGGCAGAAGATTGCACTCAGTGCACCATCTGCTGGACACACTGTCCCGATTTTGCCATAACATCGAATTACAAGTAGGTAGGTGAGATAAACATGGTTGATACACAGAGGACTCTTCTGTTGGGTAACCTGGCTGCTGTGGAAGGCGCTATCTACGCCGGGATGCGGTTCTATGCCGGGTATCCGATAACGCCCTCGACCGAAGTGGCTGAAGGCTGCTCGCGGGAACTGCCCAAAATCGGCGGTCGCTTTATCCAGATGGAGGATGAGATCTCCTCCATCGGCGCCGTCGTCGGGGCTTCGGTCTCCGGCATGAAGGCTATGACAGCGACCTCGGGCCCGGGTTTCTCCCTGATGCAGGAGAATATCGGTTACGCCTACATCACCGAAACCCCGTGCGTGGTGATCAACGTACAACGCGGCGGACCATCGACCGGACTGCCGACCAAGGTCAGTCAGTCCGACACTATGCAGGCCCGCTGGGGACCCCACGGTGATTACACTGCGATTGTCGTCGCTCCCTCTACCGTCGGTGATACCGTCACCGAGACTATCCGCGCCTTCAACCTCTCCGAACGATTCCGAACACCGGTGGTGGTTTTGATGGATGAGATAATCGGTCACCAGCGTGAGTTGATCTCGCTGCCCAAGCCGGGTGAGCATCAGGTCATTAACCGCGTCAAGGCGACCGTGCCGCCGGAAGAATTCCAGCCGTTTCGGCTAACAGCCAACGGGGTGTCTCCCATGGCTGCCTACGGCGAAGGCTATCGTACTATCTCCACCGGTTTGACCCATGACCCTATGGGTTTCACCACTAACGAGCCGAAGGAGATCAAGGTCAAGCTGGATAAACTGCGCAACAAGATCATGGACTTCCGCAGTGAGATAACCAAACTGCGTGTCGAGATGATGGACGACGCTGAAATCGCTTTTGTGTCGTACGGCTCAGTCTCGCGAGCGGTGCTGCTGGCGGTGGCGCTGGCTCGTTCGGCCGGAGTGAAAGTGGGTTTGGTTCAGCTGTATACGGTTTGGCCGTTCCCTGACAACAAACTGCGCGACTACTGTCAGAAGTGCCACAAGATAATTGTCCCGGAACTGAACATGGGACAGATTGTGCATGAGATCAGGCGCGTCATGCCACCCGATACTGAGATTCATTCTCTGCAACGATACGACGGTGAGATCCTGACTCCGATGCAGATACTGGAGAAGCTCGAGGAGGTTATGTAATGGCTACCGTCGAAAAAACCAAGAGTGTTGAAAAGCAGAAGTCGGATGTAGTCCTGAACTACTTCCGGCCCAGGAAAAAGCTTCCCACGGTTTGGTGCGCCGGGTGTGGTAACGGTATTGTCATGAGCGCTCTCATTCGCGCCATCGACAAACTGGGTTACTCCAAGGACGAGGTGGCAATGGTCTCAGGGATCGGCTGCACCAGTCGCATGCCTATCTACCTCGATTTCAGCGCCCTCCACACTACGCACGGACGCGCCCTCGCCTTCGCCACCGGTATCAAGTTCGCCAAACCGCACATGAAGGTCATCGTAATTACCGGTGACGGCGACTGCCTGGCTATCGGCGGCAATCATTTCATTCATGCCTGCCGTCGTAACATCGACATCACTGCGATCCTGATCAATAACCACATCTACGGCATGACCGGAGGACAGGGATCGCCGACGACACCCTCGGGGTCCATCTCGACCACAACCCCCTACGGCAACGTCGAGAAGAATTTCGATCCGTGCAAGTTGGCAGAGGCAGCGGGAGCCTCGTTTGTGGCTCGCGGTACTGTCTACCACACACCGCAACTGGAGAAGGCCATCACCAAGGCGCTCGATCACAACGGTTTCAGTCTGGTGGAAGTGATTTCCAATTGCCATACTTACTATGGGCGTCTCAACCGTCGCGGCGATGCTGTTTCGATGCTTAACGCGTTTAAGGAAAACTCTGTTACCACCGCCAAGGCCAAGAAATTGAGTCCGGAAGAGATGGAAGGCAAGTTCCTCATCGGGACCTTGCACGAGGACGATAGAACAGAGTTCTGCGATGAATACCAGAAAGTCGTCGACGCCCACATGGGGGAGAAGTAATCATGGAACACAAACTGCTTGATAAGATTGAAATTCCTCACGATCGGTTTGAGATTCGGCTGTCCGGGTCCGGCGGTCAGGGGATGATTTTGGGCTCGGTTATTCTGGCCGAGGCGATCGGTGTCGACTATTCAAAGAACGTCGTCCAGACGCAGTCGTACGGCCCGGAAGCGCGCGGCGGCGCATCTAAGGCGGACGTCGTTGTCTCAACCAACGAGATCTACTACCCCAAAGCGATGCAACTTGATATGCTCCTGTGCATGACCCAGGAATCGATGGACAGGTACTACGCCGATTTGCACAAAGACGGCGTGTTGATCGTCGATAGCGGGCTGGTCAAGAACGTCCCCACCGAAACCTATTATGCTCTTCCGTTTACCAAAATAGCCCGCGAAGAGGCCGGACACGTTATGGTGGCGAATGTAGTCGCGCTGGGTGCTATCGCCGCATTCACGGGGATCGTTTCCAAAGAGGACTTGATTGATGCCGTCCTCAAACGCGCCCCGCGCGGTACCGAAGAGAAGAACCGCACGGCTGTCGAAATCGGATACGCTGAAGCGATGAAAGTCAAGAAAGACCCGTCTCGCCGAGCGGGGGATTGAACCGAATGAGTCGGACCCTGCTCATAATCAAGCCGGACGCGACGCAGCGGAGCCTCATCGGCCACGTTGTTTCTCGTCTGGAGAAGGCCGGTTTCAAACCGGTTGAAATGCGGATGCTCAGGCTGGCAAAAGAGCAGGCTCGACAATTCTATGCCGTTCACGAAGGCAAACCGTTCCTGGATGACCTGGTTGAGTTCATGAGTTCGGGGTTGGTAGTGCCGATGGTTCTTGAAAAAGAGAATGCGGTCGATGACCTGCGCACGCTGATCGGCGCTACTAATCCGGCCAACGCCGCCTGCGGGACGATTCGCCAGGAGATAGCTGTCGATCTTCAGCGCAACTCGGTGCACGCGTCTGATTCGGACGAAAACGCCGCTAAAGAGATCGCATTCTTCTTCGAAGATTGAGACACCTGTGGAGCTGGGACTTTACACTGTTCCGTCAGTTCTTGCGCTCGCCGAGGGCGAGTGTGTGAACTGACGGTTGGTAGTCATTCTGTGCAACATTGGCTTACAAGGATCGTAGGGTCACACCCCCGCCTGCGGCGGGTCCAAGACCCTACGAAACGATTTTACCTCATGCTGAGCGAAGTCGAAGCATGACCTTCACCGCTACCGTACGCTACCCTTCGACTCCGCTCAGGGTGAGGTTGCTGAGGCGCTCAGGGTGAGGTTGTTGATGTGTACAGGGTGACGCTGGAGCGGCCGTACATCGTGGTGGCCGAGTCTTCAGACTCGGCCACAGGCAAGCCTGCTCTTCTGCGCGATCTGAAGACTATGGCGGCACAGGCTACTAACTCGCATTGTTGACCATGACCGATGACTATTGAACTTTCGTTCGCCGACGGAAAGCTCCCCATCGACATTCCCGATGGCGTTGAGGTCGACGAATTCGCTCCGGTTCAGATAAACGAACCGCTGACGTTTGAGCAGTTCAAGACCGAATTTCAAGACTCCGGGGGAACTGAGTTTCTAGGGGAGAAACTGCCTTTGCTGGTGGTCAATGACGCCTACCGCAGCACCCCTACCGTCACGATCCTGAAATGGCTGGAGCGCATCGACCGTCGACTGCTCGACGAGGCGTCATATATCATAGCTACGGGCACCCACGACGCCCCTGCCGAAACACAGCTTCAGAAAATCTTCGGTCCTTTTCTCGAGCGCATCAGAGAGCGATTGACAATCCACGATGCGAACAACTACGATGCTATGGTCAGGCTGGGTTCTGATGAGAAGGGTGGTGATGTCTGGTTGAACAAGATCGCTGCAGAGCATCAGCAGTTGCTGCTGATCAGTTCGATCGAGCCGCACTACTTCGCCGGTTTCACCGGGGGCCGCAAGTCATTGTTCCCGGGTCTGACTGATTTGGCAACTACCGAACGCAACCACAATATGGCCAACTCTATGCTTGCTGCTCCACTGAAGCTGAAAGGCAACCCGGTCGCCGAACACCTCCAATCGCTCATGCAGTTCGTCGAAGAGAGCAGATTGTTCGGCCTTCAGGCTGTGCTGGATGGAACCGGTGAAATTGCTGCTCTATTCTGCGGGCAACTCGAGGATGCATTCTTGCGGGCAACAACACGGGCTGAGGAGATCTTCGCTCATGAGATCGATGAACAATACGATGTTGTGATATGCGAACTCCTGCCGCCGTTGGACAAGAACCTCTACCAGGTCCAGAAGGCGCTCGAAAATAGCCACGAGGCAGTTCGCAATGGCGGTGCCATTATCCTGATTTCTGCATGTGAGGGTGGGGTTGGCTCAGATTACTTCATGAAGCTGGCCGAATCATGGGATCGCTCTCGCAATGAACCGGCCGACGGCCATTGGCGATTTGGCTCACACAAGCTGTCGCGCGTCAACGCACATAGTCAGAGGGTCGAGGTTTATCTCCATTCTACCTTGCCAGAGGCAACTGTTCGCCGGGTGTTCTACGAACCGCTTGACTTTGTGAAAAAATTCCTATATTTACGGTCTGACCAGCGAGAGCTCCACCGCCTGGCGGTGGTTCATGACGCCGGCAACATGGTACTGAAGACTTAAACGAAGTATGAACTATTTCCGGAGGAACCGATGAACAAGAAGATCGCCGTTATCGGCGCTGGTAACGTCGGCGCAACTTGCGCCATGTATCTGGCCGAGGCCAATTTCGCCGACATCGTCATGGTTGACATCGTCGAGGGTATCCCACAGGGCAAAGGACTTGACCTGACCCAGGCAGGCCCGGTACGAGGCTATAACGCCATGGTCAAAGGCACCAACAAGTTCTCCGATCTCAAAGGAGCCGACATCATCATCATGACGGCCGGCTTGCCGCGCAAACCCGGTATGTCGCGTGAGGACCTCTTGAACATGAACGCCGACATTATCAAAGCCGTCGGCAAGAACATCAAGAAGTACGCTCCCAAAAGTTTTATCATCATGGTTTCCAATCCGCTCGACCTGATGACATTCCACATGCAGAGAGTCACCGGTTTCCCCAAGAATCGCGTCTTCGGTCAGGCCGGCGTGCTTGACTCGATTCGCTTCCGCGCTTTCATCTCGATGGAACTCGGCGTGGCTATGACCGACACCCAGGCGATGGTGCTCGGCGGCCACGGCGACACCATGGTCCCGCTGCCGCGCTACACGACCGTCGCCGGTATCCCTATCGGCGAGTTGATCTCCAAGGATCGTCTCAAGGCTATTGCCGACCGTACCCGCGCGGGTGGCGGCGAGATCGTCAAACTGCTCAAGACCGGCTCGGCTTACTACGCTCCCGCGGCGGCCAGTGTCAACATGTGTCGCTCGGTTTTCAACGATGAGAAGAAAGTCCTGCCAGCCTCGGCCTACCTGACCGGTCAATACGGTATCAAGGACATCTACATCGGTGTGCCGGTGGTGCTGGGCGCCAAGGGTGTCGAGAAGATCCTTGAGTTGAAGTTGAACAAAAGTGAACTCAGCGCCCTTCGGGGTTCGGCCAAAACATACAAGAGCCACCTGAAGGTTCTCGGCTACAAGTAATATCCCAAGGAGATATGATGGCCAAGTACAAACATATCGAAGTGCCGAAAAACGGCAAAGCGATTACGGTCAAGAAAAAGAAACTCAAGATCCCGAACAATCCGATCATTCCGGTGATCGAAGGTGACGGCATCGGTCGCGACATAATGAAGGCGACCCGTCGCGTTGTTGACGCTGCGGTCAAGAAGGCCTACAAAGGCCGCAAGCGGATCGTATGGATGGACATCTTCGCCGGCGAGCGCGCCAACGAACTCTACGGCGAGTGGATGCCTCAGGAAACCTTCGATGCTATCAAGCAATATAAGGTGGCTCTCAAGGGTCCGTTGACCACGCCGATCGGCGGCGGGTTCCGCTCGCTCAACGTGACGCTGCGCCAGGTGCTCAATCTATACGCCTGTGTCCGTCCGGTGAGTTGGTTCAAGGGAGTCGGCTCGCCGGTGGTGCATCCGGAGAAGCTTAATGTGGTCATCTACCGCGAGAACACCGAGGATGTTTACGCCGGTATCGAGTGGAAGAAAGGCTCCAAAGATGCCAAGAAGGTCATCGCCTGGCTGAACAAGTCGATGAAGACCAACATCCGCACCGACTCCGGCATCGGTGTCAAGCCGATCTCGGTTACCGGCACCAAACGCCTCGTGCGCAAAGCGATCCAGTTCGCGATCGACAAGAAGCGCTCATCGGTGACGTTCGTGCACAAGGGCAACATCATGAAGTACACCGAAGGCGCTTTCCGCGACTGGGGTTACCAGGTAGCCATCGCCGAGTTTCGTAACAAGATAGTGACCGAGGACGAATTGTGGTCAAAGTACAAAGGGAAAATGCCGAAGGGCAAGATCCTCATCAAGGACCGCATCGCCGACTCGATGTTCCAGCAGGTGCTGACGCGTCCCGACGAGTACGACGTCCTCGCCACGCCGAATCTCAACGGCGACTACCTCTCCGACGCCTGCGCCGCGCAGACAGGCGGACTGGGTATGGCGCCCGGCGCCAACATCGGTGACTACATCGGCCTGTTCGAGGCTACGCACGGCACCGCGCCGAAGTATGCCGACAAAGACGTCATCAACCCCGGCTCACTGATTCTGTCGGCGGCGATGATGCTCGAATATCTCGGTTGGGGCAAGGCGGCCGAATTGATCGAGAAGGGTATCCAGAAAACGATCACTAAGAAGACGGTAACCTACGATCTGCATCGCCAGATGAAAGGGGCCAAGAAGATCGGTACTTCTCAGTACGCCACCAACATCATCAATAACATGTAAGCCGCAAGCGGCTCTTTTTGAATTCGACAAAGGGAAGGTCACAAGACCTTCCCTTTTTTTCATGGTGCGCCCGGCATGCAGAAGCCGGCGCACGAGGACGTACACCGCGCACAGAAACCCTTCGACTCCGCTTAGGATGACAGTCAGGGCGCGCGGCGCAAAAAGAAGGCTTTGGTACGCCGTGCAAGAAACTGCTTGACTAACAGCAGCGGGCTGGTTAAGTTTACTAGTGGTACAATAATCTATCATATTCTCAAGGAGGAATGTCTTATGAGAGCAGCAGTAGTTTTTCTACTGGCTATGGCCTTGCTGGTTTCGCCAACGCTGATGGCCCAATCAGAGTGCCCAAGCGGTCTGAACCTAACCGGCGATGCCGGCACCCAGTATGGCTTCAGCGTTGCCGGTATTGGCGACATCGGCTCTCCCGGCAACAGCACCCCGGATGGTTACGACGACATTATCGTCGGCCAATTCAAATACGACGGGGATCGGGGAAGAGCCATCGTCTATTCCGGTATGGACGGCGCGGTGATTCGTGTCCATACGGGTTTCAAAACCAACTCACGGATGGGTCGCAGTGTCTCCGGAGCCGGCGATTTCAACAACGATGGCACGCCCGACTACGTGGTTGGTTCGCCCAATGAGTTCGTTAACAATTACAATGATGGAAAGGTCACCGTCTACTCCGGGGCTACCGGGAGTCCACTTGTGACAATAACGGGAGTCCATGGCGAATACCTGGGCTTCAGTGTTTCCGACCTTGGTGATTACGATGGTGACGGCTATGACGACGTCATCATCGGCTGCCCGCGTTATGACGACGGCGGCCTGGTCAATGGCGGCCGTATCTGGATACTCCAGGGCCCCAATGGTTTCCCCAGAACCTCCCTCGACGGTACAGTGGCTCTCGAACAGTTTGGCCACCGCGTCTCCGGGGTGGGTGACGTAGATAATGATAACACTCTTGATTTCATTGTCGCCAGCTATGGCGCGGTCAAAGTATTCACCGGCGACAATTGGGGCACTGTTTTGCTCACGGCGCCTAACAGCAGGGTTATGTCGGATGTTGGTGACGTAAACGGTGATGGACACGCCGATTTCGTGGTTGGTTACGAGGGCGCCAACCACGCCACTGTCTACTCCGGTTACGCGTCTTTCTACTATGGCCAGAGTGCAACGACGTTGCACACATTGACAATCAGCGGAAGCAGCTATCTGGGTTATGATGTCTCAGATGCAGGCTTGGTAACCGATGACCTGGTACCGGACATTCTGGTAAGTGAAAACAACCCGAGCGGCCCCAATGTCCATGTTTTCTCCGGGGTCGACGGATCGCACGTGTTTTCCTTTGACTGCGGTGGTTCCTACGGAAACTACGTTTCTATGGCCAACGCCGGTGACATAGACGACGACGGTCAAGACAATGTTATGATAGGACACCCTGCCCAAGCCTGGGTGCAAGTATATTCCTGTACCGACGGTGACGGCGATGGTGTGTTTGATCTGGATGACAACTGTCCCTTGACATACAACCCCGGTCAGGAAGACGGCGATGGTGACGGTGTCGGCGATGTATGCGACAACTGCCAGTATGCCTACAATCCAAACCAGGAAGATGTCGACAATGACGGTCTTGGTGACGCCTGCGACAACTGTCCGGACAACTACAATCCCAATCAGGAAGATGGCGACGGCGACGGCGCCGGTGATGCCTGCGACAATTGCCTGACAGTTTACAATCCCGATCAGAATGACGGCGATCTCGACGGTATCGGTGATATCTGCGATAACTGCCCGGCTCGCAACAATCCGGGCCAGGAAGATGGTGACAACGACGGTGTCGGTGATCCCTGCGATAACTGCCCGACCGTGTCCAACACGAACCAACTGGATACCGATGGGGACTGGTTTGGCGATGTCTGCGATGTCTGTCCCGTTGATCCCTGGCAGTATTGTCCGGCTGGCTGGCCGGATCGCGTGCCCGGTGACGTCAACGGCGATGACAATGTCACCATCTCCGATATCTCCTACCTGGTCGATTATCTCTTCAATGGGGGGCTGGAGCCGCTGCCGTTCCGACTGGCCGGCGATGTCAACTGCGACATTAATGTCACCATCTCTGACATCAACGTACTGGTCGACCACCTCTTCATCAGTGGGGTTGCGCTGGAATACTGCTGCGCCGATCCTTCCGCTCGCTTGGCTCTGCCGAATCATGCTCTCCGCGTGGCTATGATCCCTGCCGATGGCGTGCCAGTCGCGATCATTACCAGCGTCTACGACGGCGTGAACACAACCATCGAAATCAACTCAGCGGTCAACCTGCTGGGCGTTCAACTAGAACTAACATGCGACGATGATGCCGTCATCACGGGCTTGCCGGCAGACGTGCAGGTATACTCCGGCCAGTCGCAAGGCTTGGCTAGAGTGGGAGTACTCGATCTAAAGGGACAGGGTCGTATTGCGGCTGGGGTGACCATGCTGTTAACCGTGACCGGTGAGGCCTTCGCGATCGCGGCCATCGGCTCCGACGAGAACAGCCGCACCGTGCCCATCAGCGTCGAGCGGCTTCAGGGCGGGACCACTGTTCCGGAGACTTATAGTCTCTCGCAAAACTACCCCAACCCGTTCAACCCGACGACTGAGATTAACTTCCGACTGCCCGAGGCATCAGACGTCAGGCTGGAGATCTTCAACATCATGGGTCAGAAGGTAGCCACGCTGGTTAACCGTCGCCTTGAAGCTGGTGAATACAGCTTCGTATGGGACGGCAGTGAAGTTGCCAGCGGTGTTTACCTCTACCGCTTCCAGGCTGACGATTTCTCCGCCACCAAGAAGATGGTTCTGATGAAATAGAACTGCACGTCCGCGTTAGTACGGGGTAGGTCCATACAGGATCTGCCCCTTTTTTAGTGCGTCAGGTCTTGCGTGCGGCGACCTCGCAATGACGGTCGTAGCGTTTTTCAATAGTCTGCTATCTGGAGATGAATTGCAGGAAGAACTGCTTGAACAAGTGGTCCTGGAACAGCAAAGGTGGAGTGTCCTTGTGCTGTTTCAGGGAAGAAATGATACATTTGAGAGTGGTTTTTACTTTTCTCTTATTGAGAAACTACACATCTTGTGAAAAGCGTACCAAGAACATAGACAAAGATAGTTGATAACATATTAGTGTTATAACGAGGAGTTGTCATGAGACGAGTGCTGTTGCTCAATTTGGTTCTCTTGTTTGGAATCAGTAATCTGTTCGCAGCCGTTGAGGAAGAAACAGTGGCTGGAAAATGTATGACCTGCCATAAGGAGAAATCAGCAGGGTTATACAATCAATGGTTTCAATCCAAACACGCCGCTCACAAAGTAACCTGTATTGATTGTCACCGGGCGGACAGAAGTGAATCGGATGCCTATCTGCATGAGGGAGCTTATATCGCTACCTTAGTGACACCAAAAGACTGCGGCCGTTGTCATGAGAAGGAAGCCAGGGAGGTTCAGAGTTCTTATCACGCTACCGCCGGTGAGATCCTTGAGTCCAACGATGCGTACCTGGCATATGTAGCCGGCGGTGAGCCGGTCGCTATTACCGGTTGTGCCTCTTGTCACGGTGGGAAAGTCGAAATTGACAAGAACTCACCGAACAAGCTTTCTCTTAAGACCTTTCCCAATTCCGGCATCGGTCGTTTGAATCCGGATGGTTCCAAAGGCGCCTGTAACGCCTGTCACACCCGTCATTCCTTTGATATAGCCCAGGCAAGAAAGCCGGAAGCATGTTCCAAGTGTCACCTTGGCCCCGACCATCCGCAGAAGGAGATATATGAAGAATCCAAACATGGTAATACATACTATACTCATTTGGATGAAATGAATATCGATGCTGACAGATGGGTTGTCGGTGAGGATTATTATGAAGCTCCAACCTGCGCGACCTGTCACATGTCCGCATCCAAAGAACGTCCGGTCACTCATGATGTCGGTAACCGCCTGACCTGGACTCTTCGTCCGCCGGTTTCCAAACGAAAAGACAACTGGCAAACCAAGAAAGAAAACATGCTGACTGTTTGTACCACCTGTCACGGTAGGAACTTTGTCGAAGGTCATTACTTTCAATTCGATGGTACGGTCAGGCTGTACAATGAAAAGTATGCTAAACCGGCGACAGCCATCATGAAAATAGTCAAAGACAAAACACTTATGGAGAATCCTGCCGCGTTCAGTAATGAGATTGAATGGATTTACTGGGAACTCTGGCATCATGAAGGTCGTCGGGCACGTCACGGCGCCGCTATGATGGGGCCGGACTATACCTGGTGGCACGGCATTTATGATGTTGCTCATACGTTCTACTTCAAGCTCCTTCCGGAAGCCCGGAAGCTCAACGATCCTGATGTTAACGGATATATCGATAACATGATAAAGAACGATCCTATGCATCAATGGTTATCAGAACCGACCAAAGACTTGAAAGAGAAGATCCGTTCCGGGAAGATGCAGGAAATATACCAGGATCTGTACAAGGGCACGAAGTAAAGCAGAGGTATATTTTGTTTGCAAAATATCTGAATTTCATCAGATGTGTTTCGATGAAATGGCAGGGCAAGTTAGGTGTAATTCTTGCGACATCGTCCTTCATTACGATGATCCTGCTTGAATTCTTCCGTCTGATCGGCGCCCTGACTAATGCCTATGTCGGACTGGTTACGTATATGGCGTTGCCGCTACTTTTTGTTATTGGCCTTATCCTGATACCGCTTGGTTGGTATATCCTAAAAAAGGAAACCGGTAAGAACACTGAGGAATTATTAGCCCTGCAATGTAGAGCGCAGGATGTCAAAGAGGGCCTTAGCGGCTCCCGGATATTCAAGACAGTACTCATATTGTCGCTGGTTAATGTCATCTTTCTCAGCGGTATGTCTCTTCAAATGTTCAGTTTCATGGATGAGGCGGTATTCTGCGGTACGGCATGTCACTCCGTTATGAACCCTGAATGGGTGACGTACAAGCAATCGCCTCATGCTCGGGTCGATTGCGTTGAATGTCATGTAGGTGAAGGTGCGGGCGCTCTCATCTCAAGTAAGATGAATGGAATCTGGCAGATGGTTTCAGTGACTTTTGATTTGCTGGAGCGGCCGATTCCAACGCCGGTTAGCCAACTTCGACCGGCGCGGGAGACCTGTGAAAAATGCCACTGGCCGGAGAAGTTTTACGGTAACAGTCTAAGATCAGTTGTGTCGTATGACTTTGATTCCGGCTCGACTGCGAAATATACGACCCTCAATATGAAAATCGACGCCGAAAGGGCTATCGGAAAAGCTGGTATCCATTGGCATGTAGCTGAAGAGAACGAAGTCCGTTATGCGTTTGCGGACTATGAGCGAACCGAAATCATTTGGGCGGAAGCGAAACAACCGGACGGTGGCTTCAGGAGGTACAATAATTCTCAGTTGGTCGAAGCTGAGGCTATTGATTCCCGTTCGATGGACTGTGTAGATTGTCATAACCGGGCGACTCACATTTATGAAGACCCGAGCAAAGCAGTTGATACTCGTATCCGCAGCGGTCTGCTCAGCCGCGAATTGCCATTCCTGAAGCGGGAAGCATTGGCTGCCATCTCGGCGGGATATGCTGACCGGAAATCTGCTATGGATGGTATTGCAAACCATATGCATCATTTCTATAAGACAAGCTATCCAAAACTCGCGATAGCGAAAATGATGGCAATTGATTCTGCGGTAACAACTCTTCAGGCTATCTACAACCGGAATATCCATCACAACATGAGAATCGAATGGGGTAGTTATCCCAGCCATATCGGACATACCAACGAAACCAATGGGTGTTTCCGATGTCATAATATGTATTTCAAGGATGATGAAAACGAATCTATCGGTTATGATTGTACTCTTTGCCATTCCATTCTGGCGGAAGGACAGGATCAGCCGTTTAAGTTCCTGCTGGCGCCGGATACGCTCGACCCGAATTATCAGATGCACAAGTATCTCCAACAGGAGTTCATTAATTCCTACATGGAATAAACGAGAAGGCCGGAGATTTTTCTCCGGCCTCTTTGGCGACCTCATACGCCAAGTCTGCCAACAAATTGAGATTGCCACGACCACGCGCTTGAAAGCCACTCGTGGTCGCGTGGTCTCGCGATGACGTAGACACCTGCTTTTCCAACCCGCCCATATGTCCGGGCCACCCTTGACTGGGTAAGTCGAGACCCCCGGTTCGATCTACAGGAACTCTTACAGCATCCTGGACACGGTCACCATCACCGAGCGCGGGAGCGCCGGGTAGAAACGGCTTTCACCCATCAGACCGACATAGCCGTCGTAGCTGTACTCGCGGTCGAACAGGTTGTCCAATCTCAGACCAACGTTAAACGAACGAAACTGGTAACCGGCGGTAAGAGCGACAGCGAGAAAATCATCGAGTTTGCGGTCATTGGCTTCATCCAGCCATTGGTCGCTCTGTCCATTGGCGCGGATACCGATGAAGCCATCGGTGAATGGCGCCACGGCAAGACCGAATCCGTATCGACATCTGGGAACGCCGTTGATCTGGTTGCCGTCGTTGTCGCCGCCTCGGAAGGCAGCCGAATTTATCGCCAGCTTTGCCTCTACCGAAAGAACAGGCGCAACTTCCTTCCACAAACTCAATTCTACACCCTGGTGTCGCGACTTGCCGATGTTGTCGTAGCTATTTGCTGTCAGATCAAAGTCGATTTCGTTCGTGATGTCATAGTAGTAGCAAGTCGCCGTGGCTTTTGTCGTTGGGTTGATCAGCTTCGCCCCCACCTCGTAACAAGTACCTTTCTGCGGGTCAAGCGAACCGTTGGATATCAGCGCGTACCCGCCACCATACTCCGGCGGAATAGCGTAGGGCGGGGAGTCATACAGGTGCAGCAGCGTAGGTGACTTAAACGCACCGGAGACGGACGCGAAGGCCGCGACCGTGGGCGCGAGTTCGAGACCCACGGCGACCTTGGGTGAAACGGAAGTGTGTTCGTTGGTATCGTCGGCAGGATCGCGCCCTACCATTCCTTCACCTTCGTCGAACCCCGACTTCGTATGGTCGATCCGCAACCCCAATGACAGAGAGAGTCGCTCCAGCGGATAGTACAAGCTGTGAACGTACCAGGCCGCCACAGTGCGCCGTCCGCTACCGGAACTGATGACCACACCACGGTCGGACTCGCCGGTGTACTCAGTCCAGTCGGCTTCAAGCCGACCGTACTCAAAAGCCGACCCGGTCACCATCTGCAAGGGATGACCCCACATCTGAGTTTTCAGGCCGAGTGATGCTTCCGCACCCAGAGTGAGGAGTTTTGGCTCGGCGTCGACCGGGGCTGTCAGGGTAACGGTCTTGTCGCCATCAGATGATGTCAAATAGGTCTGGATATTGAGTTCATAGCCATCTGTTAGAGAGAAGTCGGCGGCAAGACCGGCGATGACATCCTTGTACTCGGATCGATCCGGCGCTAACTCACCTGTGAAGTCGCGAGCGGCGTCACTGAGATCGGCTGCGAGTTGGTCTTCTGTCACGGCGCCGGGCAGTTCTTCGTCGGTATGGGCATAAGCGAGCAGACCACTGATGTTGCTGCCGGGAGTGAGGCTTCGTTGAAACTTGAAGGCGATTTTCTCGGCCTCGAATAGGCTGTGTCGCCGGAAGCCGTCGCTATGCCTCCTGGTGAAAAAAAGATTAGCCCGACCCTTCTCGAAGTTTCGCGTTAGTTGTCCGCTGAGACCAACGGCATCATCGGAACCGTACGACATTGACAACCGTGCCTGCTTCTCCGATGGCAGCCAGGAACTCGACAGAGCCACCATACCGCCAAAACCGAAATCACCAAACTGCGCCGAGGCCGGGCCGGAGACAGCTTCGATGCGACTGAGTTCGGCCGGATCGAGGGTGGACCAATTGACGAGGCCGGATGCTACCCGGTTAATCGGAATGCCGTCATAGGTTACTTTCAAGTACTCGGCCTGTCCCCCGCCGGCGAAACCACGAACATCGATATGAGACTGGCCCCAGCGATTCCCGGCCGGGTAAGCACGCAGGCCCGGCAGGTCGGCCACGATTTCACGACTGGATGTGACGACACTCATGGTTCGGCGGTCAAGATCGATCACAGTTGCTGCCGCCGGAATCTTGAGAACGGTGAGTGGGATACGGCTGGCTCTGATGACGATTCCCTCCAGCTCAACCGGTTGCGAGAAACCGACGGTAGCCGTCGAATCTCCAAGGGTTGACGTTTGGTGTTGACCCTCCGCCACCGTGGAGTCGGACAGAAGTACAATCGTCAAGACACAGACAAAGCCGGCTGTTATACCCGGTCTGATTCGCATGCGGTAGATCTCCAGATCGGTATCGGGTTATTGTTACGGTAGGTCACGAGCCGTGCTTCTGACGTTCTTTTTTTACCGGCGGATGCCCGTGTGGGTACTATGTGTGTTCAGCATAGTATTCAGGCGAGGCAACCAGCCGCAGTTTGGTTGACCGGCAATATACGATAGCTTCGGAATCTGTCAACAGGGATGGGGGATCGTGGCAGTGGACTCAGAGCGGATGTCGAAACCCAGGGGTTTTGATCTACAAGAACTATGTCCTTTGTCACCAAGAAAGGATACGATCCCTCACCTCCATTTATGTAATCACTTATGACACAACGGACGACAATGATATTACCAGAAACCCTTTCATTGCGGTTGGTGTCAAGATATAGTCTACAGGGACCCTCTGCCCACGCAGGCTAATCACGTGAATCAGGGGGAACAGTATGGTCAAGAATATCAAGCCATTCTCCGACTTTCTTGGCAGCCCATCGAGCTATCCTCTTGTCTGGCAGAAGCCCTCGTGAGGCAAAGCGCACGTCGTGATTGGAAAATAACTCAGCACCTCCTATTTGCATCTTTCCCATACTTACTGAGCAGTTCATTGCCAGTTTCTCGACGCCCATTGATAGGTACATACTGACAACGAGTATGCATTCATGCTCCTGCAAGGCACGGAATATCACCGGGGCGCCATTGGCTACGAATCCTTGACCCATCCCCACGAAAGCGTGGTCGAAAAATCTCATGCCGAGTGTCCCGCAGATGTGTGCACCGATTTTCTTCGACTGCTGTTCCCAACGCGTCTCATACCCATGAGCCCCGTGCGATAGAATTACTAATGCGGATTCCGTGGAATCATCCATCAACTCCAGGACTCGGTCGCTTAGTATCTCTGTTATGGTATTGACGTCAACAACCGGACCTATAGTCAATCTCATGTCAGTGTCAACGAACTCGATTCCTTCTTCGCGTAGTTGTTCAACAATGTGCTTGTCACAATGGAGACCGAGAATCGTGGGGAGATCGTAAAAAGTGTGGTCGGACGGACCAACAAACATGGGCAAGATGTAGAGCCGGTTGATGCCCATTCTCTCCATGTCGGCAATGGTGCTTGCGATTGAAGGTTCGACAAACTCCATAAAGGCAACGCGCACCGCGGTAATGGACTCAGATTGTTCACTATCAAGGATATCCTTCACCTGTTTTTCTACCACAAGAACAGGCTGATTCCACGCTTCAGATGGGGCGCCATGAGCGACTATAAGTACCCCGCGCTTTTCGACGGCGTTGACGAAACCGGCAGAAAAGAGAATCAATACCACGGCCATTAGTGAAATGCGGTATCTCATACGAAACCTCCTGATGTATAATGAAATGTTAATTGAACTCATCTGCTATTGTACATTCGCCGTTGAATTTCACATAGGACACAATCAGCGACTATAACTCCATAAGTGAAAATGAATTTCATCTTCAATTGCGTTTTCATAGCCGTATCTATACTATTCCGAATAATTTGTCAATGTCATTTGGGGTGTTTTTACGAAAATAAACACGAAATCAGTGCTGAATTTCGTGTTCTCCGGAAATCTCATGCTTGACAGGATATCCAAACCCCATAGGAGTTTGCTAAGAGCATAATCGGGACCACGCGATGAGACTCCAATCCAGTGGCCCAGACACTTGGGACAACTGCTGTACCACCGCTGCTCTTGCGTTATGTAAGCATGTCGGTTTCGGCCTGCAAGATTGTTACCCATGTGCCCGGTCTAATGTGCAACCTTTGTAGCCAGTCGTAGGGGGCGCTCGGAATGATGCTCACCCGGTAGTGGGGCTGTCGTAAAAAAAACCGTATTTCTTCATACGGTAAATGAGGACGTGGCGAGGGATATTGAGGTCCTTGGCTGCTTTCGATCGGTTCCAGCCGGACTTGGTCAGAGCATTAAGGATCAGTTTCTTTTCCGCTTCATGAAAAGTAAGATGGTCGGAGGTCGGCTGAGGCGACGAAGTTGGCGCTATTTCTTCCGATACTACCGAGGCAAAGTCGGCCGGCAGGTCGGTTGTCGTCAATCGGTCCGAGCGGCGCAGGATGACCATGCGTTCGATCAGGTTTTCCAGTTCGCGGATGTTGCCCGGCCAGGGATGGTCGACCAGCACTTGCATCAATTCGTCGGCCAATATGATTTCGGCGCCTTCGGAAAAGCGCTTGAGAAACTTCCGGGTCAGGATTGGAATATCGTCGCGCCGCTGGGCCAATGGTGGCACGTGGATCGGTATGACATTGAGACGGTAGAAAAGATCCTCACGAAATTTCCCCAACGCCACCTGTTTTCTCAGGTCACTGTTGGTGGCAGCAATCAATCTTATATCGATGTCATGTTTCCGTTCAGCGCCTATCGGTTCCACCGTCCGCTCCTGGATTACTCTCAGCAGTTTGGCTTGCAGGTCGATACCCAGTTCACCTATCTCATCCAAAAGCAGCGTGCCGCCTTCAGCCAATTCGAACTTGCCTTTCTTGTCTTTGACCGCCCCGGTGAAGGCGCCTTTGACATGGCCGAACAGTTCCGACTCGATCAAGTCTCTGGGAATGGCGGCACAGTTCACGGCGACGAAATCACCCTCGCTACGATGACTGCGATGGTGTATAGCTTGCGCGATCACTTCCTTACCGGTGCCGGAGGGACCGGTCAGGAGTACGGTAGCGTCGGTCGGAGCGATTTTTTCCACCATCGCCATCATCTGTTTGAACGGCTTGGACACACCCACGATGCCGTCCAGGTACTGACGTCCGGACAACTGCCCTCTCAAATATCGGTTCTCGTCCCGGAGTTGGCGAAACTTGAGGGCCTTATCTATGGCCACGAACAACTGTCCATCCTCGAACGGTTTGGTCAGGTAGTCGAAGGCGCCTAACTTGACCGCCTCGACCGCCTGCGACACGGTGGCGTAGGCGGTGATCAGGATTATTTCCAGGTCCGGCTGAACCTGCCGGGCTTCTTCGAGCAACTCAAGCCCATCGAGCTTGGGCATGCGCATATCTGACAGCAGCAGATCATAGTGAGATTCCTTTAGCGCCTGCAACGCCTGCTCACCATCGGAAACCGCGGTCACGTCATAACCGCGCTGCTTCAGTTTGAACTGAATCACGCGCAAGAGCGCAGCATCATCGTCAGCCAGCAGGATTCGAGTGGCCATCAGTTCTCCTTGACAAGCGGCAGGATGACACGAAACTCGGCGCCTCCCCCCGGCGCTGCTTGCAGGTCCACCCAACCGTTGTGACTTTCCACGATCGACTTTACAATGGCCAATCCCAACCCGGACCCGCTGGGTTTTCTTGTGTAAAACGGCTCAAAGACGCGCTCGACCTCGCTGTGCTCGATTCCCTTGCCGTAATCACGAACGATCAATTCGGCCCGGTCGTCATTGGTCGCTCGTGTGATTACATTGATGGTGTCTCCATTGGCCGATGCATCGAAAGCGTTGAGCAACAGGTTCAACACCACCTGGTGAATCTTTTCGCGGTCGGCTGAGACGGTCAGAGTTGGATCGGCGGCTTGAGTGATGGTAACGCCCCTTTCACCGGCCTGACCTTCAAGTTGTTTGACTGCGGCGGTAACCACTGCGGTCAGATTGATTTTTTCCAAACGACTTTCACGCGGTTTTGCGAAATCAAGAAACTCCTTTACGGTGCCGTCGATCCGTCGTATTTCGCGGCTGACGATTTCACGGAATTCTTCTCGCTCATCGTCGGAGGTGGCATCAGAGCAGAGAATCTCGACGCCACCTTTGATAGAGGCCAGCGGGTTCTTGATTTCGTGAGCGACGCCGGCCGCCATCTGACCAACCATCGAAAGCTTGTGCGAACGTTCCAGTTGAAGTTGTGTTTGTTCCTGCTTGCGGCGGATGGACCGCTCGCGATCAGTCAGAGCACCGGCCAGAATCGCGATGGCGAAATAGAAAACAATCTCCACTAACTCACCGGCCAGATTGTGTTCGCTTTGGTCACTGCCCAGGATGTACGGCATAACCAGAGCGCTAATAGTCGCCGCAACAATCAGGCCGCCGCGCATCCCGAAAAAGGAGGCGGCGATCACTATGGGGATGTAGCAGAAGCGGCCATGGATCGCATGGATCCAGTGCGATTGGCCGAAGATCGGCTCGAGGATCCATCCATAATGGATCCCCACCGTCAGGCCGATCACTCCCGCTATCGATAGTATCTTTGCGCGCTTTTCAGTCATCATTGGCACTATACTTTCACCAATCACATAGCAGCAGGCGTGCCGATTGTTCTGACGGCCTTTGCAATCAAGCTTCCATGCTTGTGCCTCAGCATCTTACGCTTGGGCTTCGATCCGGTAGACCACCGCCAAGGCCATTAACCGAGAATATTCTCGACGCAAACTAAAGAATATTCTACGCTATTCAACAATATTATCGACCGTTCTGTTCCGAATAATGCGGATCGATATGCTAATGTAGTGTCTAACCGGAAGTTAGTCTATCCAGATTGATTTGGCACGGAAGTTGACTATGTATTGGCCGGAAGTGAGTTAGAAGCATGTTTAGAATAAATGAGATGAAATCAGTTCGCACTCGATTCCAGTTGAGTTGGATCACGCGGTCGACGCTTTGGTTGGCGGCGACGATCACAATCGCCTGTTCCGGCGTGCCGGCCTCGGACCGGGATGATCTCAGCGAACTGGTAGATCGATTGGAGAACGGGTTCCGTTCGGCGGATCGGACTGGGACACTCCTGTCGAATACGGCAGACCTCGAGACTATTCTTGAGGTAGCTGAGTCGAATAGTCCCAGGCTGCAAGCGGCCTTTTACGATCTCAAAGCGGCGGTTGAGAAAACCGGTTACGCCGGCGGCTGGGCCGATCCCAAATTGTCATGGGGGTACTTTGTTGAGAATGTAGAGACCAGAGTCGGGCCGCAGGAGCATCGTCTCAGTCTCTCCCAGTCGCTAAAATGGCCGGGCAAACTTTCCGCCAGTAGCGATATGGCTTCGAAAGCAGCCTGGGCGGCCTATCGACGTTTTCAGTCCGAACGCTTGCAGTTGGCCTATCGTGTCAAGAAAGCGTACTACGAGTACTACCTCCTTGGGCGCGAGATTGCATTGACCGGGGAAAACCGGGAGTTGCTTCGTTTCTGGGAGACGGTAGTTCGGGCCAGGTACACGGTTGGTTTGCAGAAGCATCCGGATTTGATCAAGGCACAGGTCGAACTTGAAGTTCTCAATGACCGACTGGCCGGACTGGAAGACAAAAAGAAGCCGGCGGTCACCCTGTTGCTCTCGGAACTCAATCTGCCGACCGAGGTGGAATTGGCGCTGCCGGAGCAACTCGAGTTGACCCCTAAGGTGCTGGATGAAGACAGCGTCATCACTCGAATCGTCAAGAGCAACCCTGACCTGCGGGCGTTGGATCATCTTATCGACAGTGAGCAGGCGCGCTGGCGACTGGCCGACCGCATGGCCTACCCCGGCTTCAATATCGGACTGACCTACATTGTAACCGGCGAGGCCGCTGACCCTGCCATGCACGAAAGCGGCAAGGATCCCTGGATGATTAATGTTAGCATCAGTCTGCCGCTATGGTTCAGTCAGAACAATGCCAAAAAGCAAGAAGCTCGCGCGAGATACCGGGCGGCGCAGTACCGCCGTGAGATGTCGGCTGATCGTCTGGTTGCACGGGTCAGCCGGATTCTTTACGAACAGCGCGATGCCGGGCGGCAGGTGCGGCTCTACCGCGATCTGCTGCTCCCCCAGACAGAGCAGTTGATCAATGCTACTTTCACTGCCTACCGGGCGGGCGAGAGTGACTTCCTCTCTCTGCTGGCTGCGCAGCGCCAGTTGCTGAATTTCCAACTATCGCTGGACAAGGCACTCGTCAGTGCGGCCACCAAAGAGGCCCAACTGCAAATGCTCGGTGGATATGATGACAGCAAATAGTTTTGACCATCAAAACCTAAGGAGATTACTAATGCTTACAAAAACCTTACTCACGATTGCGGTGCTGCTCTTGACCCTGTCAGTGGCGGTTGCAGCTGACGATGCCAAGCCGGCCGATACGGCCAAGGCGCCGGAATTAAAGGCACAGACTATCTGCCCCGTTATGGGGGGCAAGATCGATTCAACCATTTACACCGACATCCAGGGGCAGCGGGTGTATCTTTGCTGCGCCGGATGTATCAAGCCGATGCAGAAGGACCCCGACAAGTATTTCCAAAAGGCGGCCGCCGAGAGTGTGTTGTTCGAGAACATTCAGGAGGTCTGCCCGGTTTCAGGTGAGAAGTTGGAAGAGAAATCTGTGTTCGCGGATTTCGAGGGTCGCCGAGTATATTTCTGCTGCGAGGATTGCGCCGACATGTTCGAGAAGGACCCTCAGAAGTACCTCACCCTTCTGGACAAACCGGCCGGTGACGAGGCAGTCAAGAAGGAACAAGGCCACGAAGGGCACAACCACTAACGACTGGGTTAATGAGGAATTGACATTATGACTGGTTCAGGCTCATTCATTGGCAGATTACTCGGTTTCATTCCGCGGCGTGGGGTGGGACTGATGGGATTCATTGTTCTGATCGCACTGACGTTTTCCCTTGGCTACCGGCTATCCGGCGACAGTGGAACTCCGTCGTTGCAAGAGGCTATGTCGGAAGGTCACGCTCATGCCGCCGATGAATCTACCACCTGGACCTGTTCGATGCATCCGCAGATCCAACTGCCCACGGCGGGCAAGTGTCCGATCTGTTTCATGGATCTCATACCGCTCGAATCCGGCGGTGATGAATCGATAGACCCCAACCAACTGAGCCTGACAGCGACAGCCGCCAAGCTGGCTCAAATCCAGACGGAACCGGTGCGGCGCGCCGTTGCTGAAGCCGAGGTGCGTTTGTTCGGACGGTTGACCTACGATGAAAGGCGTCTGTCGTACATCACAGCCTGGGCGCCGGGACGGTTGGACAAGTTGCATATCGACTTCACCGGCGCCACGGTCAAGAATGGGGAGCCATTAGTTACGATGTACTCTCCGGAGTTATTGGCAACCCAGGAGGAGTTGATCCAGGCACTGCGCGCCGTATCGTCGACGAGTGATGGTGGTCGGCTGTTGAAAGCAACGGCCCAAACGACGTTGGAAGCAGCCCGTGAGAAACTTCGGTTGTACGGGTTGACCGATCAGCAGGTCGCGGCTATCGAAAAGAGAGACGCTGCGGAGGATCATCTCACTATCTTTTCGCCTGCGTCGGGAATCGTGATCCACAAGAACGCTCTGGAAGGGATGTATGTCACTCCCGGCACTCGCCTGTTCACGATTGCCGATTTGTCGAAGCTCTGGGTGATTTTCGATGCCTACGAAACAGACCTGCCCTGGCTGAAAGTCGGTCAGAAGGTAGCATTCACTGCCAAGTCATTCCCCGGTGAACAGTTCGAAGCAGCCATCACGTTTATCGATCCGATGCTGAGCACGAAGACGCGCACCACCAGAGTTCGCGCCGAAGTTGACAACAGCGGCGGCCGGCTCAAACCCGGCATGTTCACGCATGGTGTAGTCACGGCCCAACTCGATGCTGATGGCGTGGTGAAGGTGACGAGCGGCACCCACAATGCGGAAGCTCCTCTGTTAGTTCCGGCGACAGCACCACTGATTACCGGCAAGCGCGCCGTGGTCTATGTGGAGTTGCCTCACGATGACGATCGGTTGTTCGAAGGACGAGAAATCCTGCTCGGTCCGCGCGCCGGCGATTTCTACATCGTCAAAGAGGGATTGCGTGAAGGAGAAATGGTTGTCACCAACGGCGCCTTTAAGATCGATGCCGAACTGCAGATTCATGCCAAACCGAGCATGATGTCCCCGGAAGGCGGCGCACCGCCTCCCGGTCACGACCACGGCGGACAAGGCGCCGCACCGGTTGCTGCCGCGCACGAAAGCAAGCTCGTTGAGGCTGTCGCCATAAGTCATCAGGCGGTCATGACGCTCACCGATACGTACGACGCCTACTTTCGGCTTCAGGCAGCGCTGGCCGACGACGACCTCGAGGCTGCGACCCAGGCAGCCGACAACATTGCTGCTGAGATCAACGCCATCAACATGAAACTTTTCGAAGGGGACGCCCACATGCTGTGGATGGAACTGTCGAACGACATCGCCAAGCACGCTGTTGCGGCGGCTGCCGGAATGGATATTGAGAAAGTGCGAACCTCGTTTGAGTTGGTGTCGAACAGTATCATCGAACTGCACAACAAGTTCGGCCATGCCGATGAACGCACCTACTATCTCGCGTTTTGTCCGATGGCGTTCGGCAACAGAGGCGCTCTTTGGTTACAGACCGGCAGCATCATCAACAACCCGTACTTCGGCGCAGCGATGCTTCGCTGTGGTGAAATAAGAGACGAAACGGTTGCTATGAAGATGGGGAACTGATCCGGTATGAACACTCTCTCACCTCAACCTGATCCGGCGCGCCGATCGCTGCTTGACCGTGCCATCGCCTACTGCCTCGACAACAAGCTGGTGGTGACTCTGGTCACCCTGGCCTTCGTGGCCTGGGGTATCATGGTGGCGCCGTTCGACTGGGACCTCGGTGGTCTGCCGCGCGATCCGGTGCCGGTGGATGCCATTCCGGACATCGGCGAGAACCAGCAGATCGTTTTTACCCGGTGGATGGGTCGTTCGCCCCAGGACATTGAAGACCAGATAACCTATCCTCTGACAACCTCGCTCCTGGGGATTCCCGGCGTCAAGACAATTCGCAGTTACTCCTTCTTCGGCTTTTCAAGTATCTATGTCATATTCAAAGAAGACGTGGAATTCTACTGGTCACGTTCACGTTTGTTGGAGAAGCTGAACTCGTTGCCACCCGGAACGCTGCCGCCGGGGGTGCAGGCGACGCTTGGTCCCGACGCAACCGCCCTCGGCCAGGTTTTCTGGTACACGCTTGAAGGACGTGACGAGCAGGATCGTCCCACCGGCGGATGGGACTTGCACGAACTCCGTTCAATTCAGGACTGGACGGTGCGGTATGCTTTACAGTCGGCCGACGGTGTGGCGGAAGTCGCATCCATCGGCGGCTTTGTCCAGGAGTATCAAATCGACGTCGACCCCGACGCCCTCCGAGCGCACGGCGTGACGCTGACCGATGTGTTCCAGGCGGTGAGGATGTCCAACGTAGATGTTGGCGCCCGGACGATTGAAATCAACCGCGTCGAATACGTGGTGCGCGGTCTCGGCCTTATCGAGAGTCTTCAGGATATCGAGAACAGTGTCGTCAAACTGTCTTCGGCGGTACCGGTACGGATCAAGGATGTGGCCACAGTGACGCTGGGTCCAGCCATGCGGCGCGGCGCACTCGACAAGGGCGGCGCTGAAGCGGTGGGCGGCGTGGTCGTCGTGCGCTTCGGCGAGAATCCCCTCGCGGCTATCAAAAACGTCAAGAAGAAGATTGAGGAGATATCCCCCGGTCTGCCCAGGAAGACACTTCCCGACGGCACCGTTTCGCAGGTGAAGGTTGTTCCGTTCTACGATCGCACCGGCCTGATACATGAGACGTTAGGCACATTGAACCGCGCTCTGGTCGACGAAATTCTGGTGACCATTATTGTGGTCATCATCATGGTGATGCACCTTCGCAGTTCCCTCCTGATCTCCGGTCTGCTTCCGCTGACGGTGCTGATGGTGTTCATAGCCATGAAGCTGTTCAATGTCGACGCCAACATTGTGGCCCTATCGGGGATAGCTATCGCTATCGGGACAATTGTCGACATGGGGGTAGTCGTCACCGAGAACATCCTCAGGCACCTCGACGCGGCGCCTGAGGGCGCCCGAACGCGTGATGTCATATTCAAGGCGGTCTCGGAAGTCGGGGGCGCGGTGCTGACGGCGATCTCCACCACGGTAGTGTCGTTCCTGCCGGTCTTCGCTATGGAAGCGGCCGAAGGGAAGTTGTTCAAACCGCTGGCCTACACCAAGACCTTCGCCTTACTGGCGTCGGTAGTCGTAGCTCTGACGATAATACCACCCCTGGCGCATCTGTTGTTCAAGCGACGCGCCGGTATGGGGACGTCCAGAATACCTTCGGTAGTTCTGTTGATCGTTGGTGTTGCCGCCTTCACCTGGTCGATGTATTTCACCGGAGTGGCGCTCTTTCTGGCGGCGGCCTATTTCCAGTTTAGAGCCCGTATTCCTCAACGTCTGAACGACCGACTGCCTGGCCTGCTCAACTATCTGATCGTGCTGGTCGTTGCTGTCGTGCTGACAAAACACTGGATGCCGTTAGGTATTCAAGCGGGCGTGGCGGCGAACTTTGGTTTTGTAGCGGTTCTGCTGGGTGGTATCCTGTTCTTGTTATGGCTCCTTCAGCACTACTACGAACCGATCCTGCGCTGGTGTTTGGCCAACAAGTTGCTCTTTTTGATGCTGCCTGCGTTTCTGATTGTGTTTGGCGCATCGGTCTGGCTGGGGTTTGATCGTATCTTCGGATTCGTACCGGACTTGGTGCGGTCAAGTTCGATTTATACGGGACTTAATCATACTCTCCCGGGGCTGGGTAAAGAGTTCATGCCGGACCTCGACGAAGGTTCGTTCCTGTACATGCCGACGACCATGCCGCACGCCTCCATTGGCGAGGCGCTCGACGTTTTGCAGTTTCAGGACAAAGCGTTCAGTAGTGTCCCTGAGGTGGAATCGGTCGTGGGTAAGATCGGCCGGGTGGAGTCACCGTTAGACCCGGCTCCGATCTCGATGGTAGAGACGGTAATCAATTACAAGCCGGAGTATCGCGTCGACCGAAATGGCCACCTGCTGAAATTCAAATATGATGATGAGCAGGAACAGTTCGTGCTCGATGAATTCGGCGAACCTATCCCCGATGAAGACGGCAAACCGTACCGGCAGTGGCGCGATCACATCAAATCTCCCGACGACATCTGGAAAGAACTCACGAGAGTAGCGAAACTACCCGGCGCCACCGGCGCACCGAAGCTGCAGCCTATCGCCGCACGAATCGTCATGCTTCAGTCCGGGATGCGGGCGCCCATGGGCGTCAAGATCAAGGGTCCCGACCTGGAATCTATCGAGAAGGTCGGCTTTGATATCGAGCGATTGCTGAAGGAGGTGCCGTCGGTCGAGGGCAATACCGTCATCGCTGATCGCATCGTCGGCAAACCGTATCTCGAGATCGACATCGACCGTGAAGCCATCGCCCGTTACGGAATCCACATGAAGCAACTGCAGGACATTATCGAGGTGGCCGTCGGTGGCAAACAACTGACCACGACCATTGAGGGTCGTGAACGCTACTCGGTCCGCGTGCGCTATCAGCGTGAATTGCGCAATAGTATCGAAACGCTTGAGAAGATACTGATCGGAGCCCCCGACGGCACACAAATCCCGCTGGGGCAGTTGGCCGAGATCAAATTCCGGCGGGGACCGATGGTGATCAAGTCCGAGGATACCTTCCTAGTCGGCTATGTCATTTTCGACAAGAAGCCGGACTACGCCGAAGTGGACGTCGTTGAGGCGGCGCAGAGTTTTCTCAATGGCAAAATCGCCGACGGTGATTTGGACATCCCGGCCGGAGTGAGCTTCACTTTCGCCGGAAGCTATGAAAACCAGGTACGCTCCGAGAAGAAACTGATGGTAGTGCTGCCGCTGGCTCTGTTGATCATTTTTCTCATTCTCTATTTTCAGTTCAAGAACGTCCCTACCGCCCTGCTGGTTTTCTCAGGTATCTTTGTAGCCTGGTCGGGTGGTTTTCTGATGCTGTGGTTATATGGACAGGATTGGTTTCTGAACTTCTCGTGGTTCGGCATGGAATGGCGCGAGGTGTTCCAGGTACGCGCCTACAACCTGTCAGTGGCGGTTTGGGTGGGCTTCCTGGCGCTGTTCGGCATCGCCAGCGACGACGGTGTAATCATCTCGACCTACCTCAATCAGGTTTTCGCCCAGAAGAAACCGGATAGTATCGAGCGAATCCGCGAAGCTACGATCCTGGCCGGCAAGCGCCGCATTCGTCCGGCCTTGATGACGGCCGGCACCACTATCCTGGCTCTCATCCCGGTGCTGACGTCAACCGGCCGCGGGGCCGACATCATGGTTCCGATGGCTATCCCGTCCTTCGGCGGTATGACGGTGGTGTTGATCACGGTCTTCTTGGCGCCCACGCTGTATTGCGCTGTTGCCGAACGGCGACTGAAACACTCGGTACGGTAGGACCTGCGTTCGCAGGTCGACATCAATCCCACACAAGGTGTTCTCTGGGTTGCTTTTGTCGGGTGAATCGGCTATCTTGCACCTATCTATGCGACTATGCCTTATGACATACGTCCTCGTCGCTCTGTCCGTGGGATCGTTCTTGTGCAGCACAGTTTGCGGCGCCGAAAGTCTACAGATCGAGTCTTCCGACACTCCGGAGTTGTTGCCGTACTCGTTTACAGTAGAGCAATCCAACGACTGGGGGGTCCGCAAGAGACCGGTCGGGAACCAGGTACAGGTGCTGAAACCGCAGCGTGGTCTGTCCGACACAGCGTTTTATATTCGCGCCTTCAACAGCAACCTCAATCGCGACGATCCGGCCGTGTTCAGCCTGGAGATGTTCACCCCAAAGCTGGTGGTTGACTGGGATCCGTTGCGCCTGACACTGACCAACTTCGGCTTCTACCACGACAGCGCCTCGGGCGCCAGGGGGATTGTCGGCGCTGGTTACCGCAATGATTCGGCCTTTGCGGTGGTTGGTATTCCCGGCGCCGATCATTATGACTTCATATTCCTGGCCACCGGGGTTGATCATACTGGTGACGGACGATGGGAAGGCAGCGTTGCCTACTTATTGACCGATGACTACGACTACGACGGGCACGATGAGGTTTTCCTGTGGGTCGGACCGGGTCGTGATCTCAAGCCGAGAGTGCTGTTCTGCCTGGAACCCGACACTCGACGGATCGAATGGTCATTGCCGGTAGCGGGTGCGATATCGGCTCCCAATTTCCACAGTTGTCGCGATTCCGTCAACCCGGCAGTGATCCTGGCCACCTACAATCTCAAGAATGGTGTCGCCGATGAGAACTTCGACGACAACTTCTGCTGGCTGGCGAAGGTGAACAATCGCGGAGATATCGTACACCAGCGAATTATTTCTGAAGAACACGGCGGCAAGGGAATCTGGCCGGGTGAACGCGACGGCCTGTTCTATGTTTTTCATGCTCTTCCAATGGTGCTTCCCGGCGACAGTGGGAGTCTGTCGCCACAAAGATACCAGTTGTCCAGGATGGAGTCTGATTTCCATCTGATCGGGTCGGTCGATGTAGCCGACCGCATAGTCAGCGCCTGGTGGGACGACTACGGAATTGATGATGCTCACTGTTTCCACACCCTTTCTTCCCGAGGCGTCGTCAGGATCTTCGACACTACGCTTCAGTTGCTGGCCGAATCCAACCAGACGAATCTGCACCATTTTGTCGATACGATCCGACTGGAGGGTCAGGACCGCCCGGCTTATCTCTTTCGCAGCGGCGGTGGAATAGCCATCTATGACCATCAGTTTGAGCAATTGGGAAACATTGACGAGAGTTTTGTCAACTTTCATCCCCTGGTGCTGGATGATCGGGGCAACGTCACCCACTTTGTGGCCACGCGCGGTAACCTTGATCAGGTGTTCGTCATCAAACGGCGCTCCTTTCCCGATTATGCTCGCATTCTGTTCTGGCAGTACCGTGACTATGTGCTTGCATCGCTCGCTCTCTTGATTCTGGCGCTGGTGATGCTGAATGCCTTGCGGCAACGGTCGGTGCGCCGGCTGGCGTTCAGCGAAGAACGACTGCATGATTTCTTTGAAAACAGTCAGGATGCTTTCTACCGATCTGACAGGGAAGGACGTCTCATCTGGGGATCGCCGGCAGTGGCCATGATCCTGGGATACGACAATGTAGAGGACCTGGTTGGCAACCTGATTGCTGATATCTATGCCGATCCCCAGAAACGCCAATACCTGCTTGAGCAACTCCAGAAGACTGGAAAAGTGACCGACTATGAAGTGGAACTCCGCCGGCGCGGTGGTTCCACAGTAATTGTCAGCACCAACTCAGCTTTCTACCGCGACAGCCGTGGTCACGTAGCAGGAGTACAGGGCGTATTCCGCGACATCTCCGAGCGCAAGCGAGCCGAACAAGAACTGGCCAAGAGCGAGGGTCGTTATCGCAGTCTTATCGAAAGTGCGCAGGAGGCGATCTTCAGTGTAGACCGGGATGGTCAGTTCTTGTTCATGAACCAGGTGGCAGTCACCCGCCTCGGTGGGAAGCCGTCCGACTTCGAAGGCAAGACGATGTGGGACCTGTTCCCCAAACAGATTGCAGATTCGCAGATGGCTACTGTCAGAGAAGTGTTCTCCAGCGGCGAAGGAGTCACGAATGAGACAGCAACGGAGTTGCAGGGGCGGAAACATCGTTACCTGACCAGTATCCAGCCGGTCATGGATGAGTCCGGCCGTATTGATGCGGTGATGGCTATTGCCCATGACATCACCGAGTTGGTTGAAACCAAACGGGACCTCGAAAGCGAGCGGCACTTTGTGCACTCTCTGCTCGACACGGCTAATAGCCTGATTGTCTGTCTGGACAATCAGGCGAGGATTACGGTGTTCAACAAAGGGTGCGAGGAGGTCACTGGATACTCTCGCGAGGAAGTGATCGGCCAACGCTGGCCGGAGACCTTTCTGCCTGATGAGAATCGACGCGAAGTGCTTGACAACTTTGCCGAATGGGTCAGGCAGCACCCCCGCGACACGTACGAGAGACCTCTCAGGACGAAGTCCGGCGAGATGAGGACGATTATGTGGTCCACCTCGGCATTGTTCTACCCGGACTCCAGCGAGTTCACGGCCATCGCGGTCGGTCAGGACATCACCGAAAAAAGGATAGCTGAAGATGCTCTGCGGGAGAGTGAACAGCGGCTTGCCTCACTGACCGAGTCGGCCCTGGATGGTATCCTGGCCCTCGACATCCACGCCCACAGAGTTCTCTACACCAACCCAGCTATGTATCGGTTGTTGGGGTATTCAAGAGAGGAGTTACTGAAGCTTGGTGTCGAGAATATCTACCCATGCAAGTATGTCAAAACAGCTTTGTCCGAGATCGAACAGATTGCGGCGGGACGCAAGAAGATTGTGATCGAAATGCCTCTCTTGCGTAAGGATGGCAGTATCATTTACGCCAATGTTAGCGCGGTGCGACTGGTCCTTGACGGTCGCGAGGCGGTAGTAGGGTTCTTTCGCGATGTCACCGATCGCAAACGGGCTCAGGAGGCACTTAGGGAGAGCGAAGAATTCAACCGCGCGATAATCGAGAAGTCGCCCATCGGTGTCTCCGCGCGTGATCGGACCGGCAGATTGGTGGCCTACAACGAAGCTTGGCAAACGATCTGGAAGATGAGCGATGAGGACCTCGGTCGGGACCAAACGGCCAGAGAGAGGCCCGAAATTCAGTTCGATGAGCGTGACAGTTATCTGGGCCAATGGATCCCGGATGTAAGGCGAGTCTATGAAGAAGGTGGCTATCTGCATATCCCCGAAATAGAGATCAAGGACCCGCAAAAGCGCCAACACCTCTGGCTGTCGCAGCACTTTTACGCCATCAAGGATCCGCAGGGTAATGTCGATCGAGTGGTTATTCTGACCAACGACATCACCGATCGCAAGCGGGCCGAGGAGGCGCTCCGGGAGAGCGAAGAGCGTTTTCGGACGATCGCCGAGGCTACGCCGATACCACTGGTAATCACACAGGTCAGCACTGAGGAGATCGTCTTCGTTAATACTTCGTTTGAACAGGCTCTTGGTTACCCTCGTGACCGCATGATCGGAATGAAACCTGAGCAACTCTACGACGATCCCCGAGAGAGAGAGAATATCCTGAGGCTGATCAGGGATACCGGATCAGCCGTCAACCAGGAAATACGCGGTCGACGAGCCGATGGTAGTATGTTCTGGGCGCTGGTTACCTTGCGCAGAGTCATGTTTAACGGCGAGCCGGCAATGTTCGGCGTGTTCAACGACATAACCGAACACAAAGAGGCCGAACGACGTCTGAAGGAAGCCGACCGCGAGCGCTATAACCAGGTCAGGCAGATCGCCGGTGGCGTGGCCCATGAGATATGCAACGCTCTCTTCCCTGCCACCAGCAGCCTGGCCAAGCTGAGCCAGCGGTTGGAGTATTCATCCCCTGATGACATCGAGCGAAACCAGCGGCTGTTGATGTTGGCTGAAAGCGCCGTTGGCAGAGCCATCGGCATGACTGATCTGGTTACCGAGTATTCCCGGCTGGATACTGAACGAAAAACTGAACTGGTTACCCTGCGACCTGTACTTGAGGAAGTGGCCGAGGCGAATTCCGAACGAATCAAGAATCTTAAGGTAACTGTCAGCATGCAGGTGGCAGATGACCTCGTTGTCAGTTGTCGTAGTGACCACCTGTACAGCCTGTTTTCCAACCTGCTCGTAAACTCGTTGGATGCGCTGGAGGAGGTGTCATCCCGGCGAATCGATGTGAGTGCTGCCGGCGTAAACGAATACATCCGAATTCAATTCGCCGACAGCGGCCCGGGCATAGCTCTACAGCACCGATCGAGAATCTTCGATCCTTTCTACAGCACCAAACCGACGCGAGGCACCGGACTGGGCCTGGCTATCGTCAAACGCATCGTGGAAATGTACGGCGGCCGGATCGAACTGGAGTGTCCGGTTGACAAAGGCAGCCTTTTTGTTATATTTCTAAAGTCGGTTCAGCCGAGCTCGCCTCAGGGTGATGATTACAATGGCAAAAACAGGTAAGATTCTCATAGTCGACGACGACCCTCTGGTCCTGGAAGCACTCAACGAGACGTTTCTTGATGACTACGACGTGGTGGCGGCGGCCTCGGGTCAGGAGGCATTGCAGGCGCTGGACAAGCATGGCGATCTGGATGCCGTGGTTTTGGACATCAAGATGGCGCGTATGGACGGTCTGGAAACAGCCTGTCGCATTCGCGAAATCAATCCCGATCTTCCGGTCATCTTCCACACCGGCTATCCGGGCGATTACTCCGAGCGGGATATCGATGCGGAACACCAGCCGTTCGATTACGTCGGCAAGAACGAACGGCCGGCCCGGCTTCACCGGTCGGTCCGCAACGCCGTCTTCATGCACCGACTGAGAACCAGCAGTTCCGACCTGGTCGAGTTGGCCAGACGTCATTACGGCATGGTGGGGCGGTCGCGGCTGATGCGTGATGTTTACCAGATGATTGAGAAGATAGGTCCCACTAACAACAAGGTGATGATCCTGGGGCCGACCGGTACCGGCAAAGAACTGGTAGCGCGCGCCCTTCACCGTCGCAGTCGAAGGGCGGACGAAACCCTGGCCATCTTCAACTGCAACCACAAGGCGCCCGATCTGGTGGAGAGTGAACTGTTCGGACACTTGCGGGGGTCGTTTACCGGAGCTGTCGCCGACCGCATCGGAATGTTCGAGTACGCCCACGGCGGAACTGTTTTTCTCGACGAGATCGGCAATCTCGATATCACTACTCAGGGGAAACTACTCCGCGTGTTGGAGTCCGGCGAGATGCAACGGATCGGATCACCGGAGACGATTCGCGTCGACGTTCGCGTGATCTGCGCTACCAACTGTGATCTCGAACAGATGGTGTCACAGGGCAAGTTTCGTGAGGATTTGTACTATCGCCTGAAGGGCATTCGCATCGTGGTTCCCACTCTGGCCGACCGACGCGAGGATATCCCGGACTTGATCGACTTCTTCACTGAAAACTACTGCCGCAAGACGGACGACGGAATCAAGGTGTTCGAGCCGGCGGCGCGTGACCTGTTGATTGAATACGACTGGCCGGGTAATGTTCGCCAGCTACAGGATACCGTACAATCGTTGATCGACCTTTCGTTGTCGCATCTGATTATGCGCCTCGAAGTACAGCAGTATTTGTCATTCGCCGGCGCCAGTACTGGCTAACCCAGAACTCTCAAAGAGCGTGTACGAGAGTTCAAAAAACTGGTGATCATCCAGTGTCTCGCTCGCCATGGTGGTAATGTGGCGGCGGCGGCGCGCGACCTTGGTCTTGACTCGGCAAACTTGCGCAAGATGATCAAGGATCTCGACATCGAGACGGGTTGAATTCACCCCCACGAAAGAGACTGATTCGGGTGTAAATTACCTACGGTGGAAAGGGGGAGCCTCTTGTCGAACCATATCTCCTTGATTAACAATACGATAACTCAGGCAGTTTCAGTCCTCCATTTGGCACGATCCTTGATATTGTATAATTGAGGATAGGTGCTGCCGTGTAACGATCGGCAATGGAGCGCCACCGAGTTTGAAGATTGAGAAAGAGATAGGAGATACAGGTCGTTGATAGGTGATCCGCTGTTGGTAAGTAACGGGATTTGGCATCATCGACGAAGCAAGACTACTATACTACGCCGGGGGAACGCGAAGATCAATCCGAAGGGCAAGGATTGATGACGAATGCCTGGTGGTGTGAGTGCTAACACTGCTGGGTGTTTTTATATGTTTCGCTCAGCCGTTTACATTTGCCTGTGACGGACGGGTGGCACGGTCAAACTTGTTTGGCCGTGAATAGTGAACGATTATTGTCGCGAAAGGGCGTCAGGACCACGAAGGCCCCTACCTACGATTCCCAGGACGCTGTCGATCGCCTCACGAACAGGCGGCGATTCATAGAGCGAAACGTCGAACTTCTCAAAGATACTAATCTGATAAACAGTAGTGTCGGACGGATGACACCAGAACTCAAGGTGCAAGGAGCCATAGTAGAGCACCAAAGCCGGAAGGACAGGATCGTCCACAAACTTCAGGCTATCGTACTCACCATGCACAGGGTTTATGTCAGCCCAGTAGGACGAGCCGATCTTGATTGAGTCCTTGGTCGCACCCTCATAACGGGCACTCTTGGTGCTGCTGTCGGGTGGTTGGGGGAAGACGGAATCGACGACCAACACCCCATACACGGGCGAGGTTGGCTCGATGATACCGTTCTCGTCGGTGTCGTATATCACCACTACCACACCCAGGGTGGCCTCGTAGTTTGCGACGGCAATGCCGGCCGCAGGGAAGGTGTCCAACGCCACCGGCTCGCCGTTGAAATCAACGACATCTCCATAAGTGTCATCCAGCAGCACGTACTGTCCCTGGCCATGATCGCCGGGAATGAGGGTGTTGGCTCTGAGGTAGACGTAAGTAGTGTCGAGATTGCGGGCGATCGCTCTGATCTTTGCATGGCCATGACTTCCGGAGAAAGTATAGGCAAGCGTCGCCTTGCCATCGCTGCCGGTCTTGAGCGAATCAGCCGAAATCACGCCGTCACCGATCATGAGAGAGAAATGTATCCACTGGTCGGGCACGTACGCACCGCTGTTATCGGCCACGGCAAATACTAAAGGCTTGTCAAGAGCAGCACTCCCCATCTCACCTTTATACAGATCTCCGTTCACAGCCACCAATCCCTCCGGGTAGGGTGGTTTTGGCGGGTCGTCACCGTTGCAGCCACAGCCACAGATGGTCGCCGTTACCAAGAAAACGAATATGGTGTGTAGCCGATTATTGGACATGAATCTCATCCTCTCACAAGCCTCCAGGTATTAGCTTTATCGACAGAACGAATCAATTGCTTCTGGTGTCACTGACGTTTTCCAGTTGCAGCGTTTTTCCTCACGGACGGAAGTAGTACTTCAGCGCTGCGCCGAGGTTGAAATACTTGGGCCGATCCCCGGTTGAAAACAAGTCATAGCTGTTGACCGAGGCGATAGTCAGAAACGCCCGCTTCTTGGCATGTTCCCAAAGCTTCAACTCAGCGCCAAAGTTGCCGGCCAGGGCAGTATTCAGGCGCGACTCTGACTCGAACCCCTTGGCCGTAACACTGGTAATGCCGGCTCTGAAACCGACCCCGACATAAGGAGCAAAGCTCCGTTGGGCAATACTGAGAAACATGTAGTTGAAGTTGAAATCAAAGTCGTACTGATTGATGCTCGGTTTTTTGGGATCAAGGAGAATAGCCAGACCCTGTCTCCCTACCGTGTTCAGACCCAGCAAATTGATCGCCTCGATTTGGGTCCAGCGGAAGCCTACTGTCACCAGCATCCTGTCGTTCCGGAGTTGGCCATAGTTGAAACCGAGATGAAACGTCGGGTCATACAGCACATCACCATCGACATCGGTTGGCCGATCGTCTATGTAGAAATCGACAAAATCCGCCAGACTTTCGTACTTGCCCACCGGGCTGGACGTACCGCCGTAGAAGTCTATAACGTTAAAGCGTCGGGCCACACGCCCAAGCGCTACGGCCTGGGACGCTGTCAGGATCAAGATGGCAATTGTTACAATGACTGTTCTGGTGTGGTGAAACATGCTGTCTCCCGTTATGTTTGGCCTTTGTTGTCTATCGATAGATAGCCGGTCGGAGGCCCGCTGTCAAACTATTTGAACCGGTCCATCCCGTATGTAGATTGTACAATCAAACGAAAGAACAGCCCAGTTTTTGACCCACTGAGCCGATATTATGCATAAAATGCAGTTGCGGCACTCGTAGAAGCGACTATATTTGGCCTTGCCGAATCCTTGCGGAATGCGGCTGAACGAAAATGACAAAGAAGGATAACAGAGGACAATGGCAACTACAAGAATCATCATAATTGGCGCCGGCGTGATGGGTCAGGGCCTGGCCGAGGCCATCGCCACCTCAGGCGAGGAAGTGACGCTGGTTGACAAAACAACCAAGCTGGCCGAACGTGGGATCAGAGGCATCTCCGAATCGTTGGACCGCGAAATACACAAGTGGGGTTTGACCAAGTCAGATAAGAAAGCAATCCTGGCTCGTGTCTTTCCATCGTCGGATCTGACACAAGCGGAAGATGCCGAAATCGTAATGGAGTGCATTCCCGAAGACCTCGAGATGAAGCGCGACCTGTTTGCGAAGCTCGATTCCTTCTGCGGTGAGGATGTACTGATGATTACCAACACCGGTACGCTTTCTATCTCAGAGGTGGCCGCCGCTACCGAGCGACCGAGGAAAATCATCGGTATGCACTTTCTCAACCCGGTCACCAAGGTTCCGCTGGTAGAGATTGTCAAAGGACTCAAGACTGATGATGAGACTTTCCAGAAGGCGGTGGCTTTCGCCGAATTGCTGGACAAGAAATGGATCACCGTCAATGAGTACCCCGGATATGTGACCACTCGGATCATCGTGCCGTTGTTGAATGAAGCTATGCACGTTCTGATGGAGGGTGTCGCTTCGGCCCAGGACATCGACCGGGCGATGAAACTGGGGTTTGGATTCAACATGGGGCCGCTGGCTCTGGCGGACCTGATGGGACTGGATGTCGTCATGTCCTGGATGGAGAATCTCCTGGCGGAGCTTTCCGAACATAAGTACAATCCCTGTCCTCTGCTGAGAAAAATGGTTCGGGCCGGACGTCTCGGAGTCAAGAGCGGCCGAGGATTCTTCCGCTATGATGAGGAAGGCAACCGGATCAAAGAAGACTCACCGGGCGGCAGCACTGCCCAGGGAGGAACAACATTATGAATATCCTGGTCATCAACTGTGGGTCATCATCGGTCAAGTATCAGTTGATCGATGCAGAAAGTGAGTTGGCGCTGGCGAAGGGCAATATTTCGCGGATCGGCATGGCCGGCGCCCTCGTTGCGCATAAGTCGCATGACCGTGCTGAAGTCAAGATCACGGCGGAGATTCTCGATCATATCCAGGCGATTGAGTACGTGGTGTCGATGCTTCTGTCGGAAAATCACGGTGTTATCAAGGACAAATCCGAGATCAATGCGGTTGGGCATCGCGTAGTTCATGGCGGCGAACGGTTCACTGATTCGGTGCTGATTACGAGCGACCTGATGGGCGAATTGCGAGCGCTGATCGAACTGGCCCCGCTGCATAATCCGCACAACATCCGCGGAATCAACGCCGCCATGAAAACGCTCCCGGGTATTCCCCACGTCGCTGTATTCGACACCGCCTTCCATCATCGAATGCCGCCGCACGCATATATTTACGGCATCCCGTATGTGCTTTACAAGCGCTATGGCATTCGCCGCTACGGTTTCCATGGAACCTCGCACAAGTACGTCAGCGACCGCGCCGCTGAAATCATGGAACGGCCGGTCAGTGAGTTGAAGATTATTACTTGTCACCTTGGCGGCGGCGCTTCGGTAGCGGCCATCGATCAGGGCGTGTCGGTTGATACCTCCATGGGTTTCACGCCGCTGGAGGGATTGATGATGAACACTCGGTCCGGTGATCTTGACCCGGCCATCATCCTGCACGTGATGGCGCGGGAGGAATTGAACCTGCACGAGGCCAACACCCTGTTGAACAAGCACTCCGGTCTGTCGGGAATTTCCGGCGTTTCATCTGATTTGCGAGATATCGAGGAGGCTGCCGCTGAGGGCAACACCAACGCGCAACTCGCTATCGATGTTTACTGCTACCGTCTGAAAAAGTACATCGCCGCCTACACGGCCGCTTTGGGCGGTCTGGATGCTCTGGTATTCACCGCCGGTGCCGGCGAGAACTCAGCCACGGTCAGAGCCAAGACGTGCGAAGACATGAGCTGGATGGGTTTGGAACTCGATCAAGCAAAGAATGCTGAGGAGACCAGTAACGAAAGAACCATCTCCCGCACCGACAGCAAGGTGCAGGTGATGGTGATCCCCACTAACGAAGAGTTGGTCATCTCACGGGACACGAAGCGGATCATTGACACGGCGGAGGAGTGAATCAAGCCGTCACCCTTCGACTGCCAGGCTGTGTCGCAATTGTATATAGTGAGAATCGCAGGGTCACAATCCCGACTTCGTCGAGATCAGGACCCTGCGAAACGGCTTTATGACACAGCCTGTGCGCTCAGGGTGACATCAAGTGCGCGCGTAGCGCAAGAGACGGGCTTGCCCGCCGTCCCAAACAAGTTTGAGACGGCCACCCGGCGCCATTGTCCAATAAGGAGTTAGGTGTCGGGTCACAACCACGCTTTCAGCGTGTCCAAGACCCAACACAACGTAATTAGGGTTTTTTGACAAGCCCGAACCTCCGGGCCACCTTGGTTACATGTTCTGGGTACAAGGTGCGGCGCACGAGGACGTACGCCGCGCAGCCAACCGAATCTTGCTGTTAGAGGGAAAACCTCAGTGAAAAACCATCACCGGCAGCGGGTGATGAAACCGTTCGCGGCCTCAAGCTTCTGACACGCCTCATCTCGTCCGCAACTGAATTGGTGCATCACGATCGCGACTTTGACCGAGCCGCCGGCCGTCTTGAGCAGTTCGTGCGCCGCTGTCAGATCGATCTGCAGAAGATCCATCAGCATCTTGCGCGAGCGCGCCGCCAGTTTCTTCGAGCGGGCCTGCAGATCGACCATGAGATTGCCGTACGTTTTGCCCAGGAGAACCATAGCGGTGGTCGAGATCATGTTGAGGGTCATCTTCTGCGCCGTGCCCGACTTCATCCGCGTGGAGCCTGTGATTGCCTCCGGGCCCACCGGTAAGGCGATGGTGATATCCACTTTGATCGGGACCTCGACGTTGTTGTTGCATACGATGAAAACGGTCCTGGCGCCGAGTTTGGTAGCATGCTTTAATCCAGCCAGAGTATAGGGCGTACGCACCGAGGCGGCCAGCCCCACGACCAGGTCCTTGTTGCTCAAGCGGTGGTGCTGCAAATCGTTGATGGCTGCCTTCTGATCGTCCTCCACCCCCTCCTGCGAAAGCACCAGGGTGGCGTAGCCGCCGGATATCAAGCCGACGATATGCGCGGGGTCGGTTCCGAACGTAGGTGGACACTCGGCCGCATCAAGCACCCCCAGCCGTCCGGACGTGCCGGCGCCGATATAGAACACCCGCCCGCCCTCGCGCAAGGTCTTGGCGTAAAGTTCAGCCGCCTGAGCTATCGCCGGGAGCACCTCTGCGACCACCTCGGCCACCTTCTTGTCCTCGGTGTTGATTCTTGTGACTATTTCCCTTGCCGACAAGCGGTCGATATCGACCGTATCCGAGTTGATTTGCTCGGTGCCTAACTGGCCCAACTGTTCGATCAGTTTGTCATAGTCAACCATGGATGCAAATAACTCCTCGTGCGAGACCAAAGCAAGCAAAAGTGGATTAACTCAACTCCTCAGGCGCCGTGGAGCTTATCCCGGAATGAAAAAGCAGGCCCTTTTTTCGAGCCTGCCTGATTCTGTTCATATCTTGTTCAGAGATGTTACTGCAATCTTACCCAGACCGAGTCGCGACCGGCTACCACCACTGTTCCGAAGCGGCCGGTGAGTTCTCCCTGATCGATATTGGGTGTCAGGTTACCTGGCAGAGGAACAGGAAGCACATGGGCCGAGGCGGCGCTGTCGGGTGATCCCACATAACCATACGCGAAGACATAGTACCAGCCGGTGTCGAGAGCTATGCCGTCGGACCACCGAAAAGCGCTGAGCGGTATCGTTCCCTCGGTGCTGCCGGCCCAGCCACTGTAGCCGGCGCCGGTGTAAGCCAGATGCCGCGGTACGGCAGCAACCGCATACGCGTCCACGCCGGCCGAACCGGTCCAGTTGAGTGTTACCTGATCGCCGCCTGGGTTTTCACGGGTGGGCGGGAGGGACACCGACAGGGTGAAGCTGTCGGCGATACTTATTATTACCGTATCCCTGAAGTTCGGCAGATCGGCTACGACCAGGTCGTAGTCGCCACGGGGATAGGTACCTGCTGGCTCCACCGACAATCGATACTCACCACTCTCAAAGGTCAGAGTTTGATCGCCGACCCAAACCAGCGCCGAGTCCAATAGGGAGTCGTTGCGCGTGAGAACTACTTCCGCGCGGGTAGCGAAGCGATTCCAATCCTCGACCAGAATACCGGTCAAGCGATAATCCATATCAGAACCGTTCCCTCCGGTGCCGGACGATCCATCACACCCGATCATTGCAGTTAGGCCCAGACCGGCCAGCAAGGCCAGGCCAACTAAGTATAGTTTTGACTTACTCATCTGACTCATTAATCGACAGAATACACCGTTCAGTTTACCTTCATTTCAGGGCGGGATTGCTCGATCTGCGATCATTCACCAGTGAAGCCTGAGTGCCGTTAACCCAAGGGGAATCCCCGCCAACTTCGACCCCTTAATATGTCTGAACGGTCAACTTTCGACACAAAAAACACAAAAAAGTTTTGGTTTTTTGCGAATTCGGAACTATATTCCTGATTAGTTGTTCTGTAGATAGATATTGTAACGGTCATAAAAGCCCAGGCGGCCGGATCACAGAGCACATGATCTGACATCAGTGTCGCCTGTTTACGTCCCCGTGCCGTTCCCCTCCCCCGGCGCGGGGCGTCTTTTTGTGCCGGATTTCGGCTGATGCTAAGAGGTTTCGTGCTCTGTTCAGGTTCTCCCTACCACTGTATCTGAACAGACCAGGCATCGACGGAATTTGCCCGTCAGCGCCAATTAGGCGGCATTCCGGTTTACTTCTGCGTCAATCTATTCGTATAATGGGCGATGGAACTGGGTTTTAACATGAGGCAGTCCGGATGCGCGAGTTCTTCCCACTGATATTTTCGCTGGTTGCCATCGCTGTGGTGGGACTGATTGAGGTCTTGCTTTTGGCCTTGGCTAACCGACCGTGGTGGGCTCGGCGATGGATCAGAAAGGCGTCGTGGGGGCTGCCCCTCTTCGGAATCCTCATGGTATTCGTGTGGGGTTTGGGACAGTTCTATGGTCTACCATGGCTGGGGATGCCGGCCGCCATTTTGGCCGTCGTTGCTTTCGTGCTTGAGGTGGCGCTGATGCTGTCACTACCGGTGTCGGGTGTTATTCATCTCGCCAACTGGGTGACCGACATAGTAATCCGCCGTCGCCGCGATCCCTCGCGCATTGATACCAACCGACGCGCTTTGCTCAAAGTTGCCGCCGCCAGCCTGCCAATCGCGTCAGTCGGTATGGGGCTGGCCGGAATCAGCCACGCTTTCGCCGATGTCGAGGTCAGTCTCAAACCGATAGTGTTGGATCAACTCCCGCCATCGCTGGAGGGTCTGCGGATTCTTCATATAAGCGATAGTCACCTCAGCCAGTATGTTACTCTGGACGTATTGGCCGAAGTGCTCACCCAGGCGGAGCCGTTTGCGCCTGACCTTATCGTGATAACCGGCGATATCGCCGACGACCTCTCGCAACTGGGTGAGGCTCTCGACATGACGACCCAACTGCGCCCGAGGCTGGGCGTCTACGCCTGCCTGGGCAACCACGAATACTACCGTGGCTTACCCGAGGTTCATCGGATTTTTGAGCGCTCACCGGTGCCTCTTCTGGTCAACGAGTGCGTGACACTGGATGTGTCGGGTACGCTCCTGCGCGTGGGTGGTATTGAGGATCCACGGTTTGTCGGCGGTGGGGACTACGGATTCTTCAAGAATGCCATAGACACTATGCTGACCGATTCCGAGCCAGCCGACTTCACTGTTCTGATGAGCCACCGACCGGAAGCTTTGGACTACGCCTCCGAAGTAGGTATCGACCTGACCCTGGCAGGGCACACCCACGGCGGACAGATCGGGATCTCGCAACGATCTCTTTTCGAGGGGATAGCTCCCCGCGGATACCTGTGGGGACACTACCGGAAACACCAAAGTCACCTCTATACCTCCAGCGGTGTCGGTCACTGGTTCCCATTTCGTCTGGGGTGTCCGGCTGAGGCGCCCGTAATCGAACTGCGCTCAACTCAATCCGGTTGATCACGCCTCGGAATGAGAATTCCAGTTGGTGATGGGGCCGCACTTTTTTTGCTGGGTGGCGATCTTTTTTCTTGCAAAAGAGTATTGAAAAAGCAAGTTTTACGTCGGATGATAAGGAGTCATCGACGGCTGTAGGAATTTATCCGAGCTTGTCCATTATGGTTTTGAACTAAGGAATTCCGACGAACCATAACCTGAAGGCTAAAGGAGCAACCAATGCCTGTGAAGAAGAAGGTCACAAAGAAGAGGACTGTAAAAAAGGCCGCGCCCAAGAAGCGGACGGTGGCCAAGAAGGCAACGGCCAAGAAGAAGACCGTGAAGAAGAAGGTGGCTAAGAAGACAACGACTCGTAAGACCACCAAGAAGGCCACCGCCAGAAAGACCACCGCGCGGAAGACAACTCGGACTGCCGCTACCAGGAAGAAGGCTGCTCCCAAGAAGGCTGCCCCCAAGAAGAAGGCCAAGCGCAAACCGAATCCGGCTTTCATGCGGCCGATGACTCTGTCCGAGGCACTGGGCGCCGTCGTCGGCACTAAGCCGATCCCACGCACCGAAGTGACCAAGAAACTGTGGCTCTACATCAAGAAGAACGGTCTGCAGGATGCGGTCAACCGGCGTATGATCAATGCCGACGACAAGCTGAAGAAAGTCTTCGGCGGCAAGAAGAAGGTCTCGATGTTTGAGATGACCAAGTTGGTCTCCAAACATATGGAATAGCATCTCGCGTAGACATCTTTGTGTGAAAGAGGTCGGAGTTTTCTCCGGCCTCTTTTTTCGCGCTTCGACTCCAAAGGGTTGTTGAAACAGGCGTCATGCGATGGTGGCGTCGGGCGACCCCGCCCGACGCAGGCAAGCCTGTTTCTCGCGCTTCGCGCGCCGTCATTCTACGTCAGACTTTTTTGTGCGTGGTGTACGTCCTCGTGCGCCACGCGGATACAGCGGCAGATGTGGACATCTTCCGCGCACCATAACCTGAAGTCAAGCGCCCAGAAACCGTGTTTACCGGATGGTATCTTGGCCCATTTCGCCCATAGAAAAAGCCGGCCCCAAGTGGGGCCGGATTCATAGGAGGAATAGGTTGGGAAATCTATCATCAAAAGAGATGCTCTCGGCAATCTCTTGTTTCGTCTCTCGCTTTATTATACGCTGACCAGTCTCTAAGGTTTCACAAAAAGGGTCTTGGGTGAAAATCAGTGGTCGAAATCTCATGGCGCTTGCGCTAAGTGTCGTTTATGCGTATTATTGCCGACTTAGTGGCCAATGGGTTACGATGGATCCTTATCGGGAGTCATAAGATGGATTACAAAGTTCGAACCAAAATCGCAAGGATAGTTGTAGACGACAAAGTGCCGGTTGACAGTGAAGTTACGATTCTCGGACTGGTGCGAACGGCCAGAATCGGCAAAGGGGTGGCCTTCGTCGAGGTTAACGACGGCTCCTGCATGGGCAATATCCAGGGCGTGGTGACTAACCCGGATGAGTTTCCCGTGTTGGAGAAAATCCTGACCGGCGCCTCGGTTCGGATGAAGGGCCGTTTGATCCTGTCGCAGGGGAAGGGACAGAAGTATGAAGTGGCCGTGCAGAGTATCAACCTAATCGGTGAAGCTGACAGTAGCTATCCTCTCCAGAAGAAGCGACACAGTCTGGAGTTCCTGCGCGAAATCGCGCATCTGCGTGTCCGCACCAACACTTTCGGCGCCGTCAATCGAATTCGCTCGAAGCTGTCGTATGCCATCCATACCTACTTCCAGGAGCGTGGGTTCTACTACATCCACACCCCGATCCTTTCCGCATCCGATTGTGAAGGGGCCGGCGATCTGTTCACGGTCACGACGCTCGATCTCCTCAAACCCCCGATCAAAGAGGGCCAGGTTGACTGGAACGAAGACTTCTTTGCGCAACAGGTCTACTTGTCGGTGTCCGGCCAGTTTGAATCGGAAGTTGCTGCTCTGGCGCTCGGTGACGTGTACAACTTCGGGCCCACTTTCCGCGCCGAGAACTCCAACACCGCGCGTCATGCGTCCGAGTTCTGGATGATTGAACCTGAGATGGCCTGGGCGGAACTGGAAGACGATATGGACTTGGCGGAAGACTTCCTCAAGTGGCTGTTTCAGTTCGCTCTTGAGAAGTGCTCCGATGAGATGGACTTTTTCGGTAAGTGGGTTGACAAGGAAGCTCGTCAGACGCTGGAGTCGGTGGTCAATGCCGAGTTCGAGCGTATTACCTACACCGAGGCCCAGGAGATTCTGGTCAAGTGTGGTGAGAAGTTCGAGTACCCGGTCGGGTGGGGACAGGACATGCAGACCGAGCATGAACGCTACCTTACCGAGAAGAAGTTCAAACGCCCGGTGATCGTTTACGACTATCCGGCCGAGATCAAGTCGTTTTATATGCGCGCCAACGACGACGGCAAGACGGTGCGTGGCATGGACGTGTTGGTGCCGCGAGTGGGGGAGATTATCGGCGGTAGCCAGCGTGAGGAGCGCTACGATGTCCTCCTGGACCAGGCAAAGCGTCACGGCATTCCCAACATTGAGAACTACGACTGGTATTTCGATCTGCGCAAGTACGGCTCGGCGCCGCACTCAGGTTTCGGTCTCGGGTATGATCGAGTGGTGATGTACATCACCGGCATGGCCAACATCCGCGATGTCCAGCCATTTCCGCGCGTGCCCCGCTGGGCGAAGTTTTAGGCCGGACGCGGCAATTTCATAATATTGTAGGGCAAGGATCACAGGGATCCTGCCGACGTCACCCTGAGCGGAGTCGAAGGGTGGCACATGCGGTCCTGCAACGTCATACCTCGACTCCGCTCGGCATGACGACGGGTGGCCCGTGGGCTTGCCCCGGGTTTCCAGTACCCGAATCGAAGACTGGATTCTGGCCTCCGCCAGTAAGACAGAGTGCCAACGTGTTCCGGTATGTGGCGGGTTCGAAGATAGTATCTACTTCTCCCGACAAGAACAGTACCAATTCCAATTATAGTCTTCTGTACAAGTAATGCAACAGTCACGGCAAAAAGGGGGGAAGATCAGACTGATGAACACATGCCCGCAGGTTCCTTTGGAAAGAACCGATATCTTCCAATGTGTCAACGAGGTGTAACCACAACTGGTCAAT
>JAUWIB010000067.1 GCA_030605565.1 bacterium | reverse complement strand
GAAAACAACACCGATCACTTGACCCCTTCCTTCTCAAACGACAAATTGAGAGACAACTGAAGGCTATCTTCAGACTGGTCAAAGTAACCTCTAATGTGAGGCAACGTATCTGAGGACGCCAATACCTTCGGTAACATCTTGCAATGAGGCAACGCGCGAATCAAACAGCCTTCAGGGCTTCAGTTCCCGGCAGGTTCGGATGTCAGAAAAAGGGCCGTCCTTGTTTCTCTCAAGAACGGCCCGTGAGGCTTGTGTCTTTGTCAGGCGTTTACCACGGCCAGGTGCACGAAGGAGCGGCTCCGCTGTTGAACATGTATTCCACCAGGTGAACGAGATCGCCTATGTCAAGACCCGGTGAGCCGTCGATATCCGCGGCGGATACTACTGGTGGTTCAGGCCCCTCATTGAACATGTGGTCGACGAGGTAGGTAAGGTCGGCGATATCAACACTGCCGCCGTTATCATCGATGTCCCCGCAGATCGGAATGATACTGACTTCCGCCTGAACGGTATCGCAGGCTCCGACGTTGTCCTCTACCGCAAGAGCAACCGCGAAGTTTCCGTAGTCCTGATACTGGTGAGCCACGTCTTCTCCATCGGCGCTGTCGCTGTCGCCAAAGTCCCAATGCCAGGCTACGACTGTGCCGTCGACATCGTACGAACTGCTGTTGAACTGGATGGTGTCATGCCGCGTCGGATTGTCCGGACCAAAGTCGAACTCGGCTACCGGGGGCAGGTTGCCGGTGCATTCGGATTTTCCGGGATAAGGGACGAAGTTCTGGCCGGTGACGGTAACATACATGTCGCCCAGACTCGTCGGGGTTATCTCAAAACTCACATCCCCGAACAAGTCGGTGTAGTCAGTTTCATAGATTTCGTCCCCTTTCCACAGGCAAACAAGAGCCATGTTCACCGGACCTCCGGTCGCCTTCTCGACGTGCACATCAAACGTGGAGGCAGTCACCGGGAATGTTTCCGGGTGTGTGACGACGATGGTCTTAATGGTGTCCGTCCAGATCGGCATTTCCGGCTCGCCCAGAAGGTTGAGCGTCCACTGGGCGTAACGATAATATTCATCGCTGTGAGGACAATTGGCTTTGGACCAGGCCAGTGCCTCACCCAGGTGGTACTGTTGATAAACGAATATCGCTCGCCACCAGTACATGTCGAGCCGTCCCGACAGGCCCGAGGCATCACCCACGTAGAACCAGCCGGATCGGGTGTTGCCGGTGTACGACACCCCGGCTTCGAGAGCGTTATAGATAACGAAGTACTCCGAGATAGCGTCACTGTGATCCATTTCGTTGGCGTGGCAACCCAGGGAGAACATGTTGCACATCTTGCCGCTGTTGGTCAGAGCGTTGACGTGTGAGATGTACATGTAGGAACCATGGTTCCTGTCGCCGGTGCCCATGGCGGTAGCACCGCTGTGATCGCTGTGGTTGACCAGATTCTGCCCGGCGTTGATGGCGTTGATGAAATCGGTGCGGTGGTTAGTCGGGTCGCTGTCGTAGACCTCGGTCACATTGAACCGAGCGGGGATGTACGTGTTATCGATAGCCGACTTCATGGCTTCACTGGCCGTCAGAGTGTACCAGGGATATTCATCAGCAAGTGTGAGATCCATACCCAGCAGGCAGGCGTTCAGGGCATAGTCATCCATAGGTGGGTCCATCTCATACTTGAGCAGCTTGTTGATGAAGGTATTGATCTGTGTGCTTCCCTCCGCGGTCACTCGCCCGACGTATACCTCATAGATCCAGTCGTTGTCATAGTCGCCATAGTATTGGTCGCTGGGGATGTTGTCGCTGCAATAGCTGCGGTACTCGAAAGGCACCGTGCCATGCTCGCCGCCGATGAGAATGTAGGTGGCGCCCCAGTTGTCGTGAGCGTCGATGACAAAAGCGCGTATCTTGTCCTGGTTGTCCGAGCCGGAATAGTTGGCGTAAATATAGCTGGTGGTGACTATTGTGTCACGAACCCCTTTCTTGGTGTGCCATTCAGCCAGCGGTTCCCACGAGTTGGCATTGCCGTCAGACGTGATAATGACATGAGCGAACGGTCCGGCTGACGGAAGGTCTGGCAGGCGACCAGCGAACGGCGAAACGGCGAGAGAGACCGACTGCTCGTTGACAACCATGTTCTTCACTGTCTGCTCATAGGTGAGACGTCCTCTTTCGGAGATGTTGAGGGGGAGGTAGTCGCCACAGATGTAGCCGTTGGCGCCTTCGATCACAAAGGTGATGGACGTATACAGTTGTAGTCTCCTGGGCTTTGGGGAATAGACCAGAGGGCAGACTTTGATAACGGCCATGCCCTGACCGGCCAGGTCGACCTGCGAAACCAATTCCAACGACTTGAGCGGGTAAGGCGTGTCTGAACTGTAGATGTCGGGATTGGGCTCAATTAACTCCTGGTCATCAATTGACTGACCCACCTTCAGAGGGGGTTGAGCGGGGAGGATGTCATACCGGCCATCGACCTCTTCGATAGTGGAAGTAACAATACTGATCGTCTGGGCAACCATGCCGGCTGGCAGCGCGATCCTGATCTCCCGCACGGGCAGCATCGGCTCGCCAAGTTGCGAAAGGTAGTTCCCATCGCCAAGCCTGACTGCATCGTACCCCAACACTTTGTCGAAGGTCAACTCATGCTGCGAAAACTCAATGGTGTGCCGGACCTGCGTCCCAGCGTCGGCCAGAGAATTCGCCGCCAGGAGACCACTGAAGGCTGCATACACCACGAAAAAAGCGATCGCAGAGACCGCCCTCAATCCGAATGCTACATGTTTTTCAGAATAGGATTTGTTCATCGTTCTTGCCATACCTCTCATATCGTCAATAGTACTCAATCACCAACCGTATCAGACTGCACACCAGTCTAAGGGCGTGCCGCGTGTGTACCACTCCATTGCAAGGTAGCAGTTTTTTGTGATTTGTCAATTAGTAAGCGCGGTTGTGTCAAGGCAAAATAGAAATGTCCGGTTTTTAGCAAGATAGAAATGTCCTATTTGTGGTCGGCGTACGTCCCCGTGCGCCGACTATGTATCGCCGGCTGAACGAGGTAGACGAGGACGTCCACCGCGCACGAAGTACCGCGTTGTGGGGCAGCCTTGCGTTGTCCAAATGGAAGTCACTTCCAGTTCGCCTTTCTCTGTCATACTGGCGAAGGCCAGTATCCAATCTTAGAATCCGGAACTGGATGCCGGATCAAGTCCGGCATGACATGTCGTTCCACTTTCTGAAAATACCAACCCCTTGATTCAACTTACATTAACTATAATCTCCAACCATTTATGGGGAAGGTCTTAGTAAGCGCGGCTGCTGTTCGCCTTTCGGTCGACCGGTGAAGTGTGCTAAGGGGGCGTCAATTCAGGATAATTGCTTGAAAAACATCTCCCTTTAGGTTAACTTCCCGCCCAATGTAGAGCGGTTGTGGCCGGAATCGGCCATAGGGTCGTGAGGAACAGAGAAGATATGAGCGAAAAGCAGGACATAAGCGAAAACTATGTAAGAACGAAAACCCTGGTTGGTTACATTCCGCGCAAGGTGGCCAATGCCGAGGTCTATGCGGACCTCGGGTTCAAGTGCGGTCTGGAGATCCATCAACAACTGATGACCGACAAGAAGCTGTTCTGCCGTTGTCCGGCCGGCGTCTATCATGATAAGGAGGACTTCGATGCGGAAGTCATCCGACACATGCGTCCCACTCTGTCTGAGTTGGGGGAATACGACGGCACCGCCCTGATGGAGTTCAAGACCAAAAAGAACATCGTCTATCGCCTCAAGAATGAGACCGCCTGCACCTACGAGATCGACGATACGCCACCCTTTCCGATTGATCGCCAGGCTCTTGATATTGCTATTCAGATAGCTCTCATGCTCAAGACCAACATCGTCGGGGAACTCCATATTACCCGTAAGCAGTATCTCGACGGCAGTATCCCAACCGGTTTTCAAAGAACCGCGATTGTCGGTATCGAAGGAGATATACCCCTGGCCGGCAAGACGGTGCGTATTATCCAATTGAGCATAGAGGAGGACTCCTGTCGTGAGGTCTCTGATATCGGTCACTGGCGTGTCTACGCGACTGACCGGCTTGGTATGCCTCTTATCGAAATGGTAACCTATCCGGACATGACAACCCCCGATGAGGCCGCGGAGGCGGGCCAGTATCTTCGCTTTCTGGCAAGAAGTTCCGGGTTGGTGCGCACCGGTATCGGCGCGGCGCGAGAGGATGTCAACGTCAGCATTACCGGCGGCGCCAGAGTTGAGATCAAGGGCGTGGCGCACATTGCCTGGATTCCGGAACTGACGCACAACGAGGCGTTCCGACAGAAAGCGCTGTTGGAGATCGCGTCGAGGTTGCAGAAGTCGGGTTCTGCCGACGGCTGGAAGCCGGCGGTAGAGACTCTCCGGGCTCGGTTGCTGGGCGGTTTCTACACGGCCATGTCGACATACTCCAACGACGGCCACCGCCTCGTAGCGGTCAACCTTCCCGGATTCGCGGGGAACCTGTCGTTCTTCACTCAGGCGGGGAAAGTGTTTGCCGATGAGATCAGCGGTCGGTTGAAGGTCGTGGCTTGTCTGGAGCAGCCGAATATGCTGGCGTCGGAACACGTTCGAGAGGAGTTGATCCTCTCTGAACAGGATGCGTCGGAGATTCGTCGCCTGCTGCATGCCGCAAAGGATGATGCGCAGATAGTTCTGTGGGGTCCGTCGGAGGATATCGATACTGCTATCGAGACGATTGAGGAGCGCTGTCTGATGGCCTTCGAGGGGGTGCCCAACGAGACCAGAAAAGGGCTGCCAGACGGCACCACGATTTTCGAGCGGGTCCTTCCCGGTCCGGATCGCATGTACCCCGATACCGACTCGGCTCCCATCCCGATCGAGGATGAACACATTGAGACAATACGCACCCAGGTGCCCGTGGCAGTGGATGTGCGTGTGCGACAGCTTCGAGAATGGGATATTCCCGAGGATACCTATCCCTATCTGCTCAGCCGGAATTTACTACCGACAATTGACCGCATCGTCAGTGAGTCCAGTTTGCCGCCGCGCTTTGTTGGTACGCTGTTCGGTCATACGCTCAAGATGCTCGAGGGGCGACAGTCCCGGGCGTCGGGGTTCAGCTACAACAAGGTCTATGGCCTGACGAAGTTTGTGATTGATCGCGGTCTTGACAAGGACATTCTGAAGGCCATGTTGCCGGTGCTGTATGAGCATCCCAGCATGGTGTTCGAGTCGGTGCTGACCACGATCGGTTTCAGTTCTGCGACGGAGGATGAAATCCTGAGTTACCTGCCGGCCTTGAAAACCAAGTTCCGCGATCTCTGTACAAGTTCGGATCCGAATGCGTGCACAGACTGGATCATGGGACAACTGCGAAAACATGCCCTCGGCAATATGCCGCTTCGAGAACTCCGAACTCTCGTTGAGAGGGAGGTCAATCATGAGTGATATCTTCAAGGGGTACAAAGGTGCTGCCTTGTCAACCCTGAAATCGTTCAATGTACGCGTCTGGAGCGAGGCGCTGGTCAAGACCAGTCGTGGAGACTTCAAGGGCATTGTCCTGCCGCGCTCCGAGAATGATGACGACCGGCATATCGTGCTGAAGCTGGCCACCGGTTACAACGTCGGCATCGACATCGGCACCATCAATGAGATGAGCGAGTACGGCTACAAAGAGGCGCACTACAAGATACCTGAAAAAGAGTTTCCAAGCTCCCCCGACAAACCCAGCATCAAACTGTTCGGTACCGGTGGCACTATCGCCTCGCGGCTCGATTATCGTACCGGTGCAGTGATCCCGGCTTTCTCACCGGGCGAGTTGTACGGCGCCGTGCCGGAACTGGCCGACATCTGCAACCTGACCACCGAGAAGCTGTTTGCCGTCTTCAGTGAGAACATGGGACCGCAGCAGTACATCAAACTGGCTATCGCTATCGGTAAGGAAATCGAGAACGGCATTGATGGCATCGTTGTCGGTCACGGTACCGACACCATGCACCACACGGCCGGGGCGCTCGCTTTCATGATCCAGAACTCACCCGTTCCAATTGTGATCGTCGGCTCGCAACGCTCCTCGGATCGGCCGTCGTCCGATGCCGCTCTGAATCTCATCCACGCCACGACAGCCGCTGCCGAGTCGGACATTGCTGAAGTCATGGTCTGCATGTTCGGTCCCACGTCGGATGAGTATGGGTTGCTGCATCGTGGTACGCGCGTGCGTAAGATGCACTCGTCGTATCGGTCCACTTTTCGCACCATCGGCGACATCCCGCTGGCTATGATCGACCGCGACAAGATCACACCGCTGACCGACAATTACAACCGTCGTCGCAGCGATCACGATGTCAAGATCACAGCGGTGTTTGAAGAGAAGATAGCTTTGGTCTACTACTACCCCAACATGATGCCGGACATCATAGACTCACTGGTCGATAACGGCTACAAAGGGATCGTCATTGCCGGGACCGGGTTGGGGCATGTCAACAAACCGGTCTATGGTTCGGTTGAGCGCGCCACAAAGTCCGGCGTTGCCATCTACATGACAGTGCAGACATTGTGGGGGTATGTGCACATGTTTGTCTATGACACCGGGCGTGACCTGATGGCCAAGGGGATCATCCCGACTGAGAACATGTTGCCGGAGGTGGCGTACGTCAAACTCGGCTGGGCCTTGGGGCAGACGAGTGACCTCGACGAGGTCAAAAAGATCATGCTCACACCGATCGCGGGGGAGATCACCGAGCGGGAACCGTACAACGGCTATCTAATCTTCCAGGGCGGCATTCCCGAAGTGGAAGACTTTCTTAAGAAGGTGCACAAGTAGGCTCCTCGTGGGCGGCAGACCTCCCGAGGCTGTCCCAGTGTCCACGTGGTGCATGGGGACGTACACTACGCACAATAACTACCATCCCTTAGTCCTTGTAGGGCAGGAATCGTAGGTCGAACCCCCTGTGGTTTCGACATTGCGTCAGGATCACAAGGATCCTGACCTACAAAAACTCACGGCACGCCCCAGGCCTCACCCTGAGCATTCCCCCCAACGTCATCCTGAGCGGAGTCGAAGGGCGAGCGGAGTCGAAGGGTGGCGTACCCTGTGGGCGGATGCCGTACCCGGATGGTTGGCCGTTGACATTACAAGAATAGCCGAAACCTGCCGATAATAGAAAGATAGGTAAACTGAAAAACCCTGGTGGGGTGCGCTCACAACGTGCTTGGCAAAAGATGACCTACTTCGAAGTCAAAGAGCGACTGAACAGTCTGGTTCGATTCAGGAAGCTGTACGTGGAGTACTTGAAATTCACCAACCGTGAATCAAACCCGGCTGCCCAAATGGTCCGCGCCAGGATGGAGCGATTAGTGACGCTGACAGTGGATTCACTGAAAGGCGTAGGGTTGGGCTCGATGCTGACCAAAGATGCTCCGGCTCGCGGTGGCAGAACCATGAAGATCAACCTCATTCGGGCGATATTCCGTGACAACGTGATTCAAGACTACAACCTCGACGACCGAGTGCCTGTCAGGATCCTCGACAGCGGCATCGTGAGGTATCGTACACGGCTATGGCAGCAGAAGATTCAACTATTCAATCCATTTTTCTGGTTATATCAGGTGACCGCCTTCCTGGCCGTGTTGCCTCTTCATGTTTTCCGCCGCGCTGGTTACGACACCGGACGGGCGGAGGCGTCTTCGTTGGTGCGTCTGTTCGTGGTCTCATTCCAACTGGCCTGCCTCTTTGTGGTTTTCAATTGGCTTGGGCTGGTCGACTGGTTTCACTACTATCTGGTAGCCTGGTAGCAGTGCAGTAGGTCAGGTTCCGAGGAACCTGACGGTAGACGGATGTCTGGAGCACAGGGCTCCTGACTTTGTTGAACCTCCTCGTATCACGTGAGTCACTTTTCGCGGGCTCTGCTAATCTTATAGCTAATTGACACAAAAGTTTGGAGCCCCTGCAATTCCAATAACCAGCCTGCAAATTCCCTCGATTGTTTGAAGTCTTTTTCAAGCGAAGTTTCGTCAATCATCTCTGGTAGGATTCCATTGTTCACCTTTTCATAATTGTCCGGCATTGCTATGCTATTCAATTCGTAGAAAGCCAATAATGTATTTGATGTTGACTTAGTATTAGCAATTGATCCCATGACATATAACCAATCAGGTGTGATTTCAAAAATCAAAACCGAGTCAGCCGTACGGCCGAGCCATCTTTCTTGTCCATCAGAAAGATCATGTCTTTGCCACTGTATATTGGCCACTTCCGCACAGAATCGCGGGTCCTGCAATCGTCCGATTATTGTCCCCGGGTCAAAGGGCGATTTTGGAGTCACGACGTCTCGTTGTTTCTCTGTAGGCTCGGACGGTGGAGTTGGTTTAACAGGTGCCGGTTCGGGTTTGCCTTGCCTTGCTTTAGCCCCCATCGTCCAGGCGACAACAATCCCATCAATGATTTCCCCCGTATTCGGACCCGCTATAGTTGTATGGTACTGTTCATCAAGAGACGGCGAGATCCACTTGGCTGAGCTTATTACAGGACGCCAACCGTAGAAGCCTTCACCTCTCGGTTGACCATCTTTGGGAACTACTTCCAGCCAAATGATGTCGTAGCGATCGCGGTGTCGTGCAATGACATCCTTTATTACCATCCTAATGCCGTCTTCACTCTCATTATTCTCAAGGCGTAACCAGAACGTTATTCTGTTCGCAGCACCGTGGCTAGTATCACGTTCCTCAACGATCTTGTAGTCCGGAACGTGGGTGGCCTGCTCCGGCGTCTGCTGCACGGCCGGACTTGTTTCTGTTTGCACCGAGTGTCCGGTGGCCGTCATGAGTTCGTCTGGATCCTCTGCGACCGACATGCCGATCACGGAGAGCATAAATATCAGTGCCGAACCGCTGCCGAGGATAGCCGCCGTCACTTTGCCGAAGGTCCCAGTGCCGCCCTGGGCGGGTGGCTTGGCAACCAGGACGTGAATCAGGGCCACCATCCAGGCAACAGTGCCGTACGGCCACCAGAGCCAGAAGTTCCGGCCGCTCTTTCGTGCGATGAATGCCGGAATCAGGCCCAGCAGCAGAGCCACGATAATAAAGAGCACAACCATTTTGCGGTCTCCCTAATATTGGTAGTTTTCTTGTTTCCTATTGTATCAACCCAACTGTTCTCCCTGTTGGTGATCTGTGAACTGTTCTGGTTCTATGATAGCTATCGTAATCAAGCTGGTCAAGGAAGATTAGCCTTTATCTGGAATATGTGATACTGTCTCGCCCCCGTGACCGCAAAGGCCGCTCATGGAGTGAGTATGCGCAATCGCTCAAGAAAACTCCGACATCGTCCTTTGATATTTCGTTTACATTTGACAACGCCCCTACCAGCAGGGGAGAGGCGGGTAGCCGCCGGTGAACATGTAATCCACCAAATATATCAAATCTGATACATCAATAGTCAGACTGCCATTGATGTCGGCTTCCTTCGTACATGTCGTTGCTGGTCCGCCTGAAAACATATAATCGACCAGATAAATCAGGTCGCTGATAGTCACCTCATCGGCAGGGTCAGCATCGACATTCCCGCGCATACCCATACAGCAACTTGTTACGTCCAGGGAACCGGACGTTGTCTCAGGTTGATAGTCCAGGAACCGACTGTAATACATCGGCAAGTAGGACGTGTAGCCGCCCAGTACAATCGGTGCCGACTGACCCGGAATGGCGCTTGAAGGCACACTGAAGTAGATTTTCAGAACCGGTCCGGTCCCAGATTCAAGATCCGGCTGGGTGTTGAGTGTGGCTGAGGTGAGGAGCTTGAAGGTCACGCGTTTGCTGGAGGGTGCGTAATGGACTATTTCAACTTCTTCGAAGTAATCAGTGCGACATCCGGCCGTAGAAAAAGAGTCATACACCAGGTCGATTTCTCCGGCGAATTCTATCGGGATTCTCAACTCCTTGAGTGGCGCCGCATTGCGCGCATGGATAACTAGTTCAGCCGTCGAGTCGGGGGCGCCGCCCTCACTGATCGCTGACATGGTATCGGCGATCGCAATCACCAACTGTGGCCGTACCAGCGAGCAGGTGTCGGCGCCTGCCTGCACTTCCAGCCAGACATCAAAGCACCCGGGAGTACTGTAGGTATGAACGGGCGATTGTGCGCGCGTCGTGTCGCCATCACCGAAATCCCACACCCAATTCTCAACTTCAAGATCAGAGGAGCCGTCGAAACTAACCGTTAACGGCAGCAAGCCGATCGTCGTATCGACGGTGAACATCACACTACGATCCGGAATGACCTTGGTCAACATCATCTGATCTCCGGCGTTGCACCCCTCCCAGGTGCAGTAGAGATAATCCACCGTGTACCAGGTGCTGTGACTGGAGTTCCAGCCGTAGTTGAAGTGCTGCTGGTTGATACCATCGGCGATACGATAGCCGTCCAAAACGATATTGTGCCGAGTGATTCGGTAAGTGATCGGGAGTCCTCTATCAAGGTCTTCATGACACGCCTCAAACCACTGCTGAGCCGTGATGCCGGGACGGTCCGTTTGTACCACGGAATCCCAATACCGAAAGACTTCCGGGAAGACCCTGTGGCCGTGGGTTACATATGATCCCGAACCGCACCGTCCGAAGTACATCCAGTACGCTACCGCGACCTCGTAATTCAACTCCGCCACGGCAGCCTTAACTTCATCAGTGGCGCTACTTGGCGCATGGTCTGGGATGTTCGGCCAGTCGTATTCGTCATCAACATGAGCGATCAGCCATTGGCCCGGCGTGTCGCCGCCGCAACTATTGTCACCGGTCCAGTAGTATCTGACTGAGTCTATCCCAAACGGCGGCCATTGGTGGTGGTGCAAAATCATGGCCGTAGCCGTGGCCACGCAGCCAACGACGCACCGCCCACCGTCACCCATCGGGCAGTACATATTATACGGATACCCCTGATGCCAGTGCGCCGACATAATCGGTCCGACCGAGACCAGGGTGTCGCGCTGCCCGGCCTTGAGCGCAGTTTCAAACTCGGCGTTGCTGATGGCGTAGCGATCCCACTGGGCGCGGTACTCCCGGCCAAACGGCACTTCACCGGTGGCTGGTTGGGATGCATCTATGTCGCCAAACTGTGCCTCGAAAGCACGCACACCGTCCAACAGCATCTCCCGGGTGAGCGCGGCCATGCCGTCTGCATCGTTGATGTTGAGGTCATACTCCTCGGAGGTTATCTTCACCGGCGGCAGTTCCTTGAGAAGCGGCACCACGATGTATCCGACTGGCTCGACATGGTAGAGATACCCGACCATGATGCCTTCTTCAACGATCTCCTCGACGCGGGCTATCTTGGGTTCGTCATCACCGGCCCAGTTTCCTTTTTGGTGAACAATGTACGAGAGCCAATTCTGGCTGACCATCGTTGCCTCGGCCGAACTGGCTCGTTCGGC
>JAUWIB010000150.1 GCA_030605565.1 bacterium | reverse complement strand
TTGACATGTTGTCGGAACCTCGCCCTTCGACTTCGCTCAGGACGACCCCTTCAGGGCAGGGGTTCCAACCTACAAAGCTACAAAGCTGTTCCGGCGGGTGTCGCCCTCAAAGTCGCTTTGGGGGTGAGCTATTTCCGCGCCGCCGAGGAAATCCAACTGCGCTTTGCAAGAGGAATAGAGACAAGGCGCGCGAAGCGCAAAAAACGGGCTTGCCCGCCGCCCGTCGGCCAGTCCAATTATTGCACAGATGCTATCTTCTTCATCTTACTAACTTTGCAGATTCCGATAAGTAGATTGAGGTGTTCCCCCTCAGAAGCGGACAAAGAGTGCTCGATCAAAACTTGACTAACAAGGAGACTGAGAGATGTGCCAATATGGAAAAGCTGCTGTCAAAGCCGTTGAGTTTAGAAACGATGGTGAGCGCCTCCAAAGTGCGTGGGAGAAAGCTATCAGCGAATATACCACATCTGAATTGAGTCGGGACAAGGGGTGTCCCCGAAATGCATTTCTTGGTCTCTGCGAAGAGGGGATGATCAAAGGAGTTGATCCAGGCGATTATGGTGCTGGGGAAAAGTCCAAGGGTTTTGCTATTAGAGCGGTACAAATACTCCGTGAAGAGCCTACACTTTCTCTCAATATGACAAAGTTATGGAAAAAGGTGATGGAAAACCTGGGTGAGGATACAAGTAAGTCCCAAGCCAGTCGGATGGGTGTTGTAACTGCGTTATGGCCTAAATGGATCAAAAATGGTGGTAACCGATAACTCGTCACTCGGATCTTAGAGAGGTAAGATATGAAACTGAGAACATGTTTGGCGATCCTCTGCCTGGGCTTGACTTTTTTTGGATGTGATTCAAAGTAAAGGAGTGGTGATGGATACATTAGTGAGAGATATAAAAGGACTTGTAGTTCTTTGTTTCGGTCTGATAGTTCTTACGATGTTGAGTTGTAGTGACGGAGGAGACTTAGCGTCTATCCGCACGGCAGCGGGGCAAGGGGATGCTGAGGCTCAAGTTAACCTGGGCTATATGTACTACGAGGGTAAAGGTATAGAACAGAGTTATACCGAGGCGCTCAAATGGTTTCGTAAGGCAGCAGACCAAGGATACGATCAGGGTCAGTTCAATTTGGGCGTTATGTACGAAAAAGGTGAAGGCGTAGAACAAGAGTATTCAGAGGCTGTCAAATGGTACCGGAAAGCAGTAGAACAAGGCTCTGCTTCTGCTCAGATTAATTTGGGCATGATGTACTATAACGGCAATGGCGTAGAAAAGAACTATGCCGAAGCCGTCAAATGGTACCGGAAAGCAGCAGAACAAGGTTATGCCAATGCTCAGAGTAATTTGGGTTTTATGTATAAGAATGGTGAAGGCTTGGAGGCGGATAACTCAGAGGCTTTCAAGTGGTTCCGGAAAGCGGCAGAACAGGGAGATGCTCTTGCCCAGAGTAATTTGGCTTACATGTACGCAAACGGTCTAGGCATAGAACGAAATTATACGGAGGCTGTCAAATGGTGTCGCCAGGCTGTAGAACAGGGACATGCTGATGCCCAGAAGAATTTGGACATATACGCCGCAGGTGAGGCTAAGAACATTGCTAAAACTGAGCATGTGCAAAACCGAAAATCAGAAGCCATAAAGGATGGTTTCAAGAACTTTGCTTGGGGAACGAATTTTAAGAAAATCAATAGTGCCTATCCACTTAAATATGTAGGTGTGAATAAGGGCCTGCGTCAAGTAAAGCAATACGAATCTGGCATCAAATCACTTGGGGGTGCCCAGATTGATGTATGCATATTTCAGTTTTATAAAGACAAGTTTGTTGGTGTTGACATAGAAGTAAGGAATTGCCGCGATTCGAGAAAACTCCAGAAGGCTTTAGAGAGAGTCTATGGCAAACCAGATATGGCACTCGATACTCCAATGAATGCATGGGATATCTGGGAACAGGGCTCCTCCAAGACTGCCAGAACATTTCTCTTTGACAAAGTGAAATGCATCGGGAATTTGTTAATGGCCTCCAGCGAACTTGATCAAGAAATTGAGAAAGATGAAAAAAGAGACTTAGAGATAGCAAAGAACGATTTCTGATTAGCAGGTCGGTGAAAAACGGGAGACAATGGAATATGAAGTCATTTATTTGGTATCAATTAAGTCATGAACTAAAGTCACCTCGTACGGTTAAAAGTGGTCATCTCAATAAGGAAATAACATCGTTGACCGGAACATCTAATAATCAGCGCAAAATTAAGCATAGAGCTAGAAATTGTACGATTGATATGGACTACGATGATTTTTATTCTGCATTTGAGAAATCCCTAATAGAAATAATTCAAACAGGGAATAAATCAATTAACTCAAATGACCTGAAGCGTTTTGTTCCAAGTTGTTTTGATGAAAAAAAATATCCTAAAACTGCCCATGTATGTAATAGAGCAGCGTTCTTTGCTCTCATGATTATTCTAAAGATAACAGATAAAGTTGATGGAAAAAGAAAAAGGGGCAGTCCTTATAATGTTATAATGTTTCCATAGATTGTCTAACAACAGGATTCAGCACACGGGCTAAAAAAGCAATACCGCTGCCAACGGTCGTAGTTTTGCGGCATTCTTTGCCTTTTTCAAGGTAAATGGCAGTTCGCCGTCCGCTGCTGATCCTGAACGTTCCCGGTCTTCCTGGTCGCGGTTCGGATAGTTCTTGTAGGTCAGGTCTCTCCACTCCTGGAGACCTGACGCAATAGTCAGGAGCACAAGGGCTCCTGACCTACAAGTATGGGGAGCTGCACAGGGCCAACCGACCGAGAAAACCTACAACTATGGTTGTACGCTGCAACTCGATGAAAACAATGACTGGATCTTACTCAATATCAGTATGGGTCCATGCGGCGATTATATCCGAGATACACGACACGACTGATCACACAGAATGAAAAGGCGGGGTAGGCCACCCGACCACGCCGGCTGTTGCCATCAGGTCTTGACCACCGTCACTTCGCCGCTCGACACCGAGATCGTGCCCTGCTGCGTTTCGAGGATCAGGCTGCCGTCGGCGCCGATATCAAGAGCTACCCCATCTATGATTTTCCGACCGTGGGCAAGCTTGACACGGTTACCTATCAGTGACGAGTACCAGCGCATTCTGGTTCGACTCGTGCTCAGACCCCGCTTTTGATAACGGGTATACTCTTTTTCCAGACGTACCAGAAACTGCTTGAGAAGCTCTACCCGGGACTGCTTGTGACGAGTGACACGGCGCACCGAGGTCGCTATCGACCGCAGCTCCAGAGGGAAATCGTCGGCGCGATGATTGACGTTGATACCGACGCCGATGATTACGTACTCGATTCGTCGTCCCTCGGCGGTCAGTTCGGTGAGAATACCGGCCACTTTGCGACCGGATATGAGGATGTCGTTGGGCCACTTGATGCCCGTGCGATCAGGGCAGTACGATTCGATCGTGTCGGCCAGCGCCAGTGCGGTCATGATCGACATGCCCGGCGCGCGCTCGGCGGGAAACGTGGGACGCAAAATGATTGAGACATAGATACCCGCATGGGGCGGCGAATGCCAACTCCGGCTCAAACGACCGCGACCTTTTGTCTGAATCTCGGCCGTAACGATGGTTCCTTCCGGCGCGCCCGAAGCAGCCAGTTGCGCCGCAATATCGTTGGTTGATTTGACCGAATGGTAGGCGTGAATTGTCTGACCGATTGTCTTAGTCTTGAGTTTGTAACCAATCTCGGTGGAGGTCAAGAGATCCGGCGCCTCCAGGAAAGTTGCTTCCTGTCTGGTAGTTTTCAGGCGATAGCCCCACGCGGTAATAATGCCCAGAGCGTCTGCGATATCCTGGGCGCTAACCTTGAACCGACGGGACAGCGCCGACACCGACTGTGCCCGCCCGGGCCTGCGGCGGATGGTGAGCAGGATTTCGTCAGCCAGGGTTTCGAGATGAGTTGGGTCGTTCATGTCATGAGAGCAACTTCATGGAGAAGTCACTGGCCGGAGCCGAGTGGGTAAGCGCTCCGACTGAAACGTAGTCGACGCCGGTGGCCGCCACCGCCGCCACGTTGTCCAGAGTTACATTGCCGGATGCTTCGAGCTTGACGTCAGGATTCAAGCGTCGAGCCAACCGAATTAACTCGCGCAGACTGTCCAACGATTGATTGTCCAGAAGCAAGCGCTTCACTCCGGCTTTGATCGCCTCGGTCAACTCCTCGGCGCTCTTGATCTCGACCTCGATTGCGACGTCATCTCCCTGCCGGTCGAACTGGATGCGATAGTCGGCAGAGGCCAGCCAGTCGCGGGTTCGGTCGACAGCGGCGGAGATGGAGCCGGCGGCGGCAATGTGGTTATCTTTGATGAGCACCATGTCATAAAGGCCAAACCGATGGTTCTCGCCACCCCCGTGCCGCACCGCCTCCTTTTCCAGAAGACGAAATCCCGGTGTGGTCTTGCGGGTATCGAGAATGCGACAGTCGGTAGCGCTGACCTCATCGACATATCGGCGGGTGAGCGTGGCCACGCCGCTCAGGTGAGCCAGGAAGTTCAGAGCCGTGCGTTCGGCGGTCAGGAGCGTCTGGTTCAAACCCTCGAGTTCGATAATGGTGTCGCCCGGTCGGAACAGGTCACCGTCGTTCAGGAGCGGGGTCAGTTTGTTGGCCGAGTCCACTTTCTGAAACGAAATAACGGCCGGCGCCAACCCACTCAGGACGCCCTCGGACTTGGCTACGATTACGCCCTTCACCAGATCAGGCTCAAGAGCGGCCAGCGAAGTCACATCGCCGCGGCCGATATCTTCATCCAGCGCTGATCGGACCAGGCTCAGTACGGAGGGGTTTAGTCGTTTCATACTTGATAATCAACGCCGCTATTGGCAAATGTCAATTGCCAATTTATATTGGTCTTATGTCAAAGCGGAAGACTCATGCCCAGATTATCGCCGTGATCGGTTACGGCTCGCAGGGGCGGGCGCTGGCGCTCAACCTGCGTGACTCGGGCTACGATGTCATCGTTGGTCTGAGAGCACGGTCCAGATCGCGCCGACAGGCTACTGACGACGGGATCGGCTACATCACAACTGTCCGTCAGGCGGTAGAAAAGGGCGACGTCGTCGCTTTCGCTTTTCCGGATCATCTGCACGGGCGTGTCTATGAACGGGACATCAAGGACCGTCTCAAGGGTGGGACGACTCTTCTGTTTCTGGCCGGGATGTCGGTGCATTTCGGGTTTGTGAAACCGCCGGACGGATGCGACGTCATCATGATCGCCCCGCACGCCCCCGGTGTGGCGGTTCGTGAGCAGTTTCTGACCGACCGTTCCCTCTCGGCGTTTTATGCGGTGTACCAGGATGTCACCGGGCAGGCTACCCGTACGGCGCAAAAGTTGGCCGAAGCCATTGGTTTTCTCAAGAATCGGTTGGTCCGGACAACTTTTGAGCACGAGACCCTGGGGGATCTGTTCGGGGAGCAGGCAGTGCTGTGCGGCGGTCTGGCTATGTTGCTCAAGCTGGGCTTCGAGACCCTTCTCAAGAAAGGTTTGCCACCGGAGAACGCCTATCTGGAGGTGGTCCATCAGATCGACTTGCTGGTCGATTTGGTCAGGAAGCACGGCATCGAGGGAATGCTGAGCCGCATCTCGGTGGCGGCCCGATATGGTTCCGTTCAAGCCGGTCCGGAGATTTTCGATGAGGCGGTCGAGAAACGAATGGAGCATATCTACGACCGCATCGCTTCGGGTGAGTTTCCGGAGAAACTAAATAGTCTCACCTCTCGTGACATCTCGGCGCTCAAGAAGCAGCTCAAGAAGTTGAGTCATCCGCTTCTGGAGAAGTACGCGCGCAAGTACTCAGAGTGAACGCCTGACTGCCGGATTCCTTCTCAAGCAAGCTCCCACAACTCTCCCGTCCGCCGACCTTGTCGGGTAAGTTTGCTCTTGCCGACCTTCTCGCAGGCTGATATACTGCCTCGGCGTCGAATAACCGCAGAAGATGCAGAGCTTTCGGGAGAAGATTCGAATCGTGAAGCATTGGCCGCTGGCGGCAACAGTGATCATCCTGGGTGTGTTGATGGTGATTCTGTTAATGCGTTCATTAGACGCTAATAACTGTCACTTGGTATATCTCCTGGACGATGCCTATATCCACATGGCTATCGCGAAGAATCTGTCGCTACACGGAGTGTGGGGCGTAACACCGTACGAGTTCAGTTCATCGTCATCCTCGCTCTTGTGGACACTGCTGTTGGCCGGTTGTTATTGGCTGTTCGGTGTCGCTGAAGCGACCCCCTTTATTCTGAACCTCGTGTTCGCGCTGTTACTTCTACTGACGTTGCATTGGATGTTGGCCCGGCAACGCATTCCTCGATGGTATTTATTCGCGGTCCTGCTATGGACAGCCTATGTGGCACCGCTGCCGTTCCTGGCTTTCGGCGGCCTGGAACACGTAATGCACATTTTCCTGACGATCCTGTTCGTTCTCTCGGCTGTGCCCAGGTTGTGCGACACCGGCGCCGCAGTAACGCGCCGCTCGCCCGTTGCTCTCTGTATCGTAACACCGCTTATGGTCTCGGCGCGCTTCGAAGGTTTGTTCCTCATCGCCGTTATCGCCTTGTTGTTCGCTCTGCGCAGGAACTGGAAGATGGCCCTGGCTATTGTCGGCCTGGGAATATTGCCGGTGGTCGTTTACGCCTTAGTTTCTCTCAGCCAGGGCTGGTCATGGCTGCCCAACTCCGTACTCTTGAAGGGCGGATTTAACACGCTGTTTGACCCGCTCCTAAGCAGTGATACATCAATAGCAGACAAGATTCAGACCATCGTCAAGTTTTTTGTGCGATGGCCGTACCTGAGGTTGGTCAGTTCCCCCGGTTTGCTGGTGGTGACACTGGCAAGCCTTCTACTTTTTGTCTGGCGTGCGATGCGGGTTCGACAGGTTATGGACGCACATCAACTTTGGCTTATCGTTTTTCTTTGCACGACCACATTGCACCTGCAATTCGCCGCCATCGGACGGCTCTACCGATACGAGGGTTACCTGATTGTCTTGGGACTTGCAGCCATAGCCGCACCGGCCCGTGAGCTTTTTCAAACTGTGGCCGCCAAGAGCAACGGCGAACGCGGGTATATTCTGCGGGTGGTGGGGCTGATTGTATTGTTGGTGTTTGCGCTCGCGCCCCTTGCCTCGCGCGGGGGACGTTCGACCGATTCGATTCCAGACGCCACAGCCAACATATATCAGCAGCAGTATCAGATGGGACGGTTTGTCGAACGTTTCTACAACGAGCAAGCCGTCGCCCTCAATGATATCGGCGCTGTGAATTTCATGTCGGACGTACATTGTCTGGATCTTGTCGGGCTGGCATCACGGCCTGTTTTTCAGGAAAAGCGTCACGGTCCACTGTCGCCTCAGGCAATCGCACACTGGATCGATTCGCTCAACGTACGCGTGGCGATTGTGTACGACACCTGGTTCGACAACGGCCTCAAGTTTCCACCGAGTTGGATAAGGGTTGGTCAGTGGCACATCAGGCACAACGTTGTCTGCGGAAGCGAGACGGTGTCGTTCTATGCTACCGACTCAGCCGAGACGAGCTATCTGGCGGAGCACCTGAGACAGTTCGCATCCGAATTACCGGTTGAAGTCTTGCAGTCAGGCGATTATCTCGAGGTCGATTGACCGGTGTGCTCTATCCGGTTTGCGGGACCCACAAAGATGCGGCGACAAGTGTAGAACAAGGCGAGGTTGAAAATCAATCCAAAGTGAATCCCTGCCCACAGTCTTTGGAAGTTTGGGCAGCGGCGATACTCGAATTCGGGGAATAGGGCTTCCCCCAGCACGATGCCGCCGGTCATCAATAAGGCAAAAGCGCCAAGACCGATAATAGCCCGGTACATAGTTGACATCCTGGGTCTGATCTCGTAGTAGACCTTTTGTAAGGTCATGACTGTAAGGGGGATCATGAACACAAAAGGAGGAAAAAACAGCCGTGTCTCGCGCGCTCGGGCGCAGAACAGTATCAACAGAATGGTTATCGGCAATGTTAGCAAGACACCCCGGTTGAGAAAATGGTTTGGGCGATCGCGATCGCCCCCGCGTAGCGATATCAGAGCCGCCGGCCACATAAAGCCAAACGCCATGAAAACTGAAAACACCGTATCCGACGTCCTGAGAGGATTATCGAAATTGAACTGGATCATGGAGAAAGCGGACGGGATAGTATCCTGCCAGGAAAAAACGTAATACGAGCCGTAGATCAGAAGTGGCAGCACCAGCACCGAGACCAACCGCCGGCGAGACAGGTGACCACAAAACATGCCGGCCGCAACGATAATAATGGGATAGAAAACCAGAGTTTCCTCGCGGGCAAAACAGCCAAGAATGAACCATATTATAGCTGTTCCCAGTTTGGCCCGCAGCAGCGAGTGTAGGGCCAGAATGACAAACAAGTGCGCCCACAAATCATCGCGGGTGTGCATCGGCTCGATGTGCGCAGCGAGAATGGGATAGGCGCTCAGCACCAGGAACAGCCCCAGTCGCGACCAGCCGATCGAGAAACTCAATTGTCTGAGATAATAGTAGAAGCTCAGTCCTATGGCGGCGGCCAATGAAAACTGGATCACAAAGAACGATGTTTTCACTTCAAGAGAGAACAGCCGAGTAAGCAGCTCTATCAAGTATGCCAGAAAAGGCCGTATCGAAAACGGATAAGTGCTTAACCCAAACTCATGTCCCGTGACGAATATTGCCTCCGAGAGCTGCATGTCGGAACCGCACCATTTCCAGTGCAGGAAGAACGAGAGTCCCACGACGACAATAGTGATCGAAGCGGCCACGGGAAGTTCTAACCGATCGGTTGCGACGGATTTTGGATGACGCTGGCTCATAGGCGTATCAAGATAGGATTGCGCCTTCCGGATGTCAACCCGACCAGGCCGTGTGTCAAGGCAAAATAGAAATGTCCGGTTTTTAGCAAGATAGAAATGTCCTATTTGGTTAAGTGAGTTATCTTGTTTTGTTCAATTGACTTTAAGGTGCCTGTCCTTTTCCAGGGATGATCCCGAGGCGGAACAGGAGGC
>JAUWIB010000101.1 GCA_030605565.1 bacterium | reverse complement strand
GATCAAAGCGAGTTGTTCAGAAGATGTCTTTGCCAGAGATTCGGAAGATGGTGTATGACGTACCCGCCCTGTGCCGCGGGTAACCGCAGCGAGAGCACGTTTCTGAAGTGTGTTGACACCAATTCCGACCTTCCGAATATGTAACATGTGGGAGAACCACGAATAGCAGGTTGTGAGGACACTCTGATACAAATTGGACAAAAACAAAAGAACCGGATATCGAGGTAACCCTGAAAAGAACTTGACATGTATCATAGCAGGGCGAGTTTCGAGTGGCAAGCCTGTTTCATGCGCTTCGATCACCAAGACAAAGCCAAAGAATCGGCTTCGCCGATGTCGAAACTCCTCCTATGGCGGACCATTGGCGCAGGGGTTTCGACGGTTAGAAGACTCGCCCACATAATAAAACAGTTTGACATTCCCCGGTTAGCGAGCGTTATTACCTTCAAACGTTGTGGTGCCGTCCATCGGGACGGATAATAGGGAAGACGGTGCGAAGCCGTCGCAGCCCCGCTACTGTAAGGGCTACTCCGCAGGCCCGAAGCCACTCGTCATTGACGGGGAAGGCGCTTGCCGGAGGTTTGAAGCCCAAGCCAGGAAACCTGCCACAATCTCATCTTTGTTCGTTGCCGTCAGCGCGGGCTGACAGGTATCATCCCGTCGCCGGTGGCAGCCGAGGGTACGTCATGCGGCGGCATTTTGTAATCAGCCCGGAATCTCTGTCAACTCCCGTTAGTTTTGTAGGTCGAACCCCCTGCCCCGAAGGGCAAGAAACACGGCTTGACCGTGTCGTCCTGAGCGCAGTCGAAGGGCGAGGTTTCGACAGGCATGCCACCTCTTTGTGCGTGGTGTACGCCCTCGTGCGCCACGTGATCACACCTACGACCACCAAGACAAAGCCAAAGAATCACGCCAAGCGCGTGATGTCGAAACCACAGGGGTTTCGACCTACGGTCTCTAACCGCAATCGTGGCAACAATCTACTCGTTCTGGTGGCATTCGCTGTTTTGTCACTGCTGTTTGTTGCTGACGATCTTCAGGCACAATCGAACACCCGGCTGAGAGGGTTGGTTATCGATCAGCAGGACGGCAGTCCGATAGCAGGCGCCGTTGTACAACTGGAAGGCACTTCGTACCAGGTTGCTGCCGACGACCGGGGGAACTTCGCTTTCGACAATATCCCCTTAGGTGTTTACCATCTACGGGTCACTGCTCCCGGCTATCAAATCGGGAAAGTGATCGAGATTGATCTGGTGGTTGATGTCACCCGCCACGTGCGGGTCACACTGGAGCGGAAGATCTACCCGGTGCGGGGTATAACGGTCTCGGCCAGGCGACCGGAGTTGCATGGGGATGTGACGATTATCGACCGACAACAGATTGAGGACAGCCGTCCGAGTGATCTTCCCGAACTGCTTGAATCGGTCGAAGGTGTCCAGGTAGAGCGGACCGGACCGGGCGGTCCGACCCGGATTCGTATCAGGGGAAGTTCCCCGAAGCAGGTGCTGGTGCTTCTGGACGGGCATAAAATCAATCCGTCCGGCAGCGGTGAGGCTGACCTCAGCAGTGTGCCGGTGGAGATGGTGCAGCGGATCGAACTGTACAAGAGCGGCGCTTCGGCACAGTTTGGACCGGGGGCAATCGGGGGAGTGGTCAACATTATCACGCAACCAACCACGCTGCAAGAACCGTCATTCGTTGAGACGGAGAACCATCTCGGCCAATGGGATACCCGACGTCACGTGATCACCCTGGTCAACCCGCTTCGCCTCGATAAGGAAACGTACCGTATTGCCTACAGTGCGAGTTCATCGGATGGTGATTTTGACTACGACTACCACATTTCACCCGATGGAACGGTGTACCGGGGTACTCGGATCAACAACCGCAGCGAATCACGCAACTACTTTCTCTCCGGTCTCTGGACCCCTGACCGGACCAGGGTCAGCTACTCGCTGCAAGTCTACGAGAGTGAAAATGGCCTGCCCGGTAGTGCTTCGGAACCCAACCAGTACGCGCTCCGTGAAGACGATCGCGTGCTGGCCGGTCTTACGCTGCAACGATCGTTTTCATCACGGTTGAAAGCCCGGCTCACCGGCGGTTTGTCACGCTACGAGCAACGATTTCGCGATCTCCACGCGAAATCGACAAACCAGTTCGATACCCGCTTCACCAACGACATCCTGGATATCCGGGCGGATATCGAGTGCCGCTTACTGAAGCACAATCTGCTCGAGTGGGGCGCTCAGTATCAACGCGACGTCCTGAATCATGTCGACTACCTGAGGGAACTGAACGGTTCCGGCATAACGGTGCGCCGTACCTACTCGGCCTTTGTCCTGGACCGACATCCTTTCGATCTATCCTGGACGAGACTGCTTGATGACGTTACCCTGTCGGCGGCGCTGAGATACGATAACGCCACCACCGCACCGGAGAAAACCGCTCCTCGGTATCCGTGGGAGAAACCGCGGCAGACCGTCCGCACCAAGTCCTGGTCGCCCCGGTTCGGCGTCACGGTTTCACGAGGGGAGCGACTTCGGTTCGTAGCCAGAGCGGCCTGGGGAGAGTCGCTCAGGTTGCCGTCGATCAACGCCCTGTTCTGGAAAGGCGACGCCCGCTCTGAGGGGAACCCCGATCTCAGACCGGAACGCTCCCGACATCTTGACGGAGGTATCGAACTGACCGGCCGCACCGAGCAGTTTGAGTTCTCGGCCGGCATCACCGTTTATCGCAAGAATGTCGAGGACCTGGTAGAGTGGGTCCGAAGCGGCCCCCAGGGTGTTTTCAAGCCGGTCAATCTCGGCGCCGTCCGCATAACAGGACATGAGGACTTCATCACCCTCAAGCTGTGGAAAGAGCGGCTGGTTATCTCTTATGGCAACAGTATTACTCACGCCCTCAATAAGCAACCCGGTCATAACAGCTATGACAAGTGGTTAACCTATTCCCCGAGGTACGTTACCACTTTGGGGATCCGATTGAATCACCGCCTTGCCTTTGCATCCTATCGCGTGCGCCGGGTCGCTCGACGGTACGCTCTGAGCGGCAACGAAAAATGGTACGATGGCTACACGCTTCAGGAGGTAGGTTTGGGGACACAGGTAAACCTTACTTCTCGCTGGCGTCTACAACTTGACGGTCGGCTGCGCAATGCAGGAGATGAAGAATACGTCCTGATCTCCAAGCATCCTATGTCGGGTCGGGAATACAGCCTCGGCATGAAACTCACCTTTACACCGAAGGAACGGAAGAAATGAACAACCACACCTTAACTACAACAAATGGGCTTGTTGAAAAAGCTCGTGCCCTCGTCATTGCGAGACCGGCGAAGCTGGTCGTGGCAATCTCAATTCGTTGGCAGACTTGGCGTAAGAGATTGCCGCGCTCCCTACGACACGAGTGTCTTCGGTCGCTCGCAATGACGAGAAACTCATCAAGCCTAAATGTCCGGGCCACCACTCCAAGGCTCAGTGATTCAACCATGCCCATCTGGCGCTTATTCTGCCTGACAGCTCTTTTGCTGTTGGTCCTGGCGTACAATCTGCCGGCGGCTGAGCCGACGGCATGGGTTGCCAACACCGTCGGAGAAACGCTTTCGCGAATTGATCTGAAAAGCGGCCAGGTGACCAACAACCTTTTGCCGCTCGGCTCGGATTTGTTTTCGTACCCGAATCAGGTAGTAGTACATGACACTTTGGCTTACATAGTCTGCTCGGGCACCGACGAGATTCAGATAGTGGATTTGAACAGTGTAGCTACAGTTGGATTCATCAGCACAGGCGCTGCCTCCAATCCGTTTTGGATGGCGTTCCTGGACAGCCGGTACGCTTATGTCAGCAGCTTCGCAAACCACAGTTTGATGAAACTGGACATGGCCACCGGCAGCGTAGTCGATGAAACACCGATCGGCACTTCGCCCGAGGGTGTCATCATCCATGACTTCAAGGTTTACGTGGCGATCTCAGCGTTTGACTGGGACACTTACCAGTACGGACAGGGCAAAGTGGCTGTGTATGACACTCACACCGACCAGAAACTCCTCGACATCAACGTCGGCATGAACCCGCAGTACCTTGCCACCGATCGGTTGGGACGCATCCATGTCATCTGCACCGGTGACTACTGGTCGAAGTTCGGCATCGTCTATGTTATCGATCCGACCACTAACAGCGTTGTCGACAGTATAGCAGTCGGAGGTTCGCCCGGACAGTTAGCCATCAGCCTCGAAGATATCGGCTATCTGGCCGCAGGCGGCTGGGTCGGTGACGGCTATGTTTACACCTACCATGCTCTCACCGGAGACTTGCTGCACGGCCCGGCCAATCCCCTGGTTGTCGATTCTGGTTGCATGATGGCGGTCGCGTACCAGGATTCAACTGTATTTGTCGGGGGAATGTCGGATTTTGTTACTCCGATCGATTCGGCCGGATCGATTCTTGACAGGTTTACCCTCGGCGACGGGCCGGTTCACCTGGACTTCAACTATGTACCCGGTGATCTGGACGGCAGCTTCACCGTCGACATCGGGGACCTGGTCATGATGGTGGACTGGTACTTCACCGGCGGAGACGAACCGCCTCACCCTAAGTGGCGAGCCAATATCAATGGCGACTTCGTCAACGACATCTCAGACCTGGTTTACTTAGTCGACTTCATGTTCACCGGCGGCGAACCACCGATGGTTGGTCCGACCTGGCGGGAGTAGGGAGCGGCGGTTCTTCTCTGTCATTCCCGCGGACGCGGAAATCCATCCGTATTGCGGAGGATACTGGATTCCTGCTTTCGCAGGAATGACGTGCTTCGGTGTCGTCAGGAACGCCCTTCGACTCCGCTCAGGACAGGCTCGCTCCTGACCTACTTGGACTAGATGAGAAACTTTCACCCCCCTACTTCTTCCGCGGTTTGGCGGCTTTGGGGCGGCTCTTCTTTTTGGCCGGTTTCCTGGCTGACTTCTTCTTCTTCGCCTTCTCGATCTCTTCGGCGAAAAGCTTCTCCAGTGTGTGCGATGACGGCGTGAAATTCAGCAGACAGATTTCGAACAACTCATCGACGCGCTCGATAAAAGTGAATTTCGTTTTGCGCTGAATCTCTTTGGGGATCTCTTTGAGGTCTTTTTGGTTTTCCTTGGGCAGTACGACGTGGAAGATACCGGCGCGATAGGCAGCCGATATTTTCTCTTTGGTACCGCCTACCGGCAGCACTTTGCCACGCAGCGTGACCTCACCGGTCATAGCTATGTCATTGCGAATAGGTCGCTCCGCCATCACCGATGCAATCACCAGACAAACCGTCACGCCGGCCGAGGGCCCATCCTTGGGAATCGCGCCGGAAGGAAAGTGGATGTGGATATCGAATTCATTGAAATCGGCAGTATCGATCCCCAGCATATCGGACTTGGAGCGTACGTAGGAGTGCGCCGCCTGGATCGACTCTTTCATCACCTCGCCCAGCGACCCGGTGGTGGTGATGGACCCCTCCCCTTTCATCTTGAGCCCCTCGATAAACATCAGATCCCCCCCGGCGCCGGTCCAGGCCAGCCCGGTGGCTGTGCCGATCTCGGGAACTTTTTCGGCCTTCTCCGGGATGAACACCGGCGAGCCGAGAAACGACTCGAGGCTTTTCTCGCTAATCGTCCAGAATTTGCGCTTCCCCTGCGCTTTTTCCAAAGCCATCTTGCGGCAGATTTTCTCGATCTGCTGCGAGAAGCCCAGCAAGCCGGCCTCTTGCGTGTAGTTGGAAATGATGCAGGCCAGCGTTTTCTCCGAAATCTTGAACTCGGATTTGCGCAGTCCATGCTTCTTGAGAAGGGTAGGGATGATATATTTTTTGGTGATGACGATCTTCTCGCGCTCGATGTAACCGGGGATCTCCATTAGTTCAAAGCGCGGAATGAACTGCTCCGGGATTTCCTCGAAGGCGCGCACCGAGCAGATAAAGAACACCTTACTCAGATCAAAAGGCACCCCCAGATAGCTGTCTATGAAACGTGAGTTGAAGCGCGTGTCAACAGCTTCCAACAGCGCCATGTTGACCGAGGATTTGTTATCCAGATTGAAGTAATCTATGTCCTCGATCAGAATCACCGGATCGCACGAACCTGCGTCCTTCATCGCCCTGACAATCTTGCCGGGCTGAGCGCCGAGAAAAGTCCGCGGCATGCCCTTGATCTCGGACACTTCGGAAATACCGCCGACGGAGATACGAATGAACTCCTTGCCCAGTGAACGGGCAATCGCTTTGGCCAACGACGCTTTGCCGGTTCCCGGCGCACCGACCAGACAGAGGGTCGGACCTTCATCTATACCGCCGGATAGCTTGCGCACCGACAGTCGTTGTAGAATCTGCTCTTTGATGCTGGTCGGGCCGAAGTAGTCGGTGCTGATGATTCGCTCGACCTCGGGAATCTCGTAATTCTCCGGGGTGACTTTCCCCCACGGCAGGGCGAGAATCCAGTCGAGATAGTTTTTGGTGACACCGTACTCAGCCGAGGCCGACGACAGCCGCGACAGCCGGTCAACTTCGATAGTAGCCCGCGCTTTCACCTCCGGAGGCAGGTGCGGAGAATTACTGATCACTTCCCGAACGCGAAACGCTTCCTCGGCCTGACCGTTGTCAGGCTCAAGATACGGCTGCTGCCCACGCGCCGGCTGCCAGGGGATAAACGGCCGGGGTTGCCCATCCGACCGCCCCTGATAGCTTACTGTGCGCAAAGCTCCGGCGTGTGTCAGAACCCGATCAAGGTATCCTAACATGAGACCGTAGCGGAGTTGCAAATCGACAGCCTCGAGAAGTTCCTGTTTCCACGCCAGAGGGAAATGGAAGAACGAGGCGACCCGGTCGGCCAGGAGGGAAGGATCGTTCTCGATAGCTTTCAGAATAAAAACCAACTCGGCCGAGTAGCTTGGGTCGAGCCGCGTGATTTCGTCGACCATAGTGATGACAGCATCCATCCGTCCCCGATGGCTCTTGGGATCACTGCTATCCAGTTCCAAATCCTGGACGGTTGCGGTTGAATAGGCGTCTGAGCCGGAGACTTTGGTTATGGCGATTCTCTTGAGTCCTTCAATAGTCACCAGCAGCGACCCGCCGGGCGCCTCGCGACAGTCGCGCACTGTGGCCAAAGTAGCCATTCGATGGACAGGTGACGGCTCGTTCTCATCGTCCGGGTAGGGCGAGAATGAGGCAACGAATTGCTGCTCCTTGGAGTGACAATCGCTGATCAATTGGAGGGTTTCTTTGCGTCGCACCTGGATGGTCAGCAGATTGAGTGGAAACAGCACTGCCATCCGAAGACGCAATAGCGGGAAGTCCTCCGTTGGGCCTTCTGTCACCAGGGGTATTCGGTACCGGCTCTTGATTAGTATATCTGATGCCATTTTCATAGATATCGGCTATCCTTTCATTCCCTGAACCGCCGTTGAGGGCAGGCTGTAATCCCTTGTTGTTCCGCACCTTACGCCGCAGCGGTAATCATCGGACCTCTGCATGCCCGTTCATTAGCAACCGCTGAAGGTCGCAGATCCACCGGCACTAATATAACGTAATTCGATGAGAAAGGGTTCTTAAAACTCGACGGCTAGTGTCTTGCGGTCGAATCTTCAGAATTGACCGCAAGGCCCGCTGGCTGGGTGGCCCGGACGTTCGGGCTTGTTGATGAACCCCAGAAGCCGTCATTGCGAGGTCGCCGACCAGTACAAATCGTCATTGCGAGGTCGCGCGTTTCGCGTGACCGCGGCAATCTCATTCTGTGGGCGGCAGACGTCCCCGTCTGCCCCTTGACCGGTACCCCACCCAGAGCGGAGCGCCGGGTGGGTGAAAACTCAGTCCTTGACAATACCTCCGTTTGCCCGGATACTTTCGGTAAAGAAAGACAAATCACAATCCATTCTGAGGGGTGGTGAAATGAACGAAGAACACTACGCGAAACTGAAGGAGGGCGTCGAGGCGTGGAACAAGTGGCGGAAGGAGAATCCGGTATTCAGGCCGAACCTCACCAGAGCCGACCTCAAGAAATCCAATCTCAGCGGGGCCAACCTCTTCGACGCCAATCTCAGCGGGGCCGATCTCAGCGAGGCCGATCTCCGCGGGACCGATCTCATGGGGGCCAATCTCAGAGAGGCCAATCTCAGCGGGGCCGATCTCAGCGAGGCCGATCTCTTGGTGGCCAATCTCAGCAAGGCCGATCTCAGGGAGGCCGATCTCAGAGAGGCCAATCTCGGCGAGGCCGATCTCAACGAGGCCGATCTCAGCGATGCCAATCTTAGCATGGCCCTTCTCCGCCAAGCCTGTCTCAATCGAGCGCAGCTCCGAAATTGCAAGGAACTACTGTTAGACGATTGTGAGATTGAGGGCACTCGCTTTTCTCCAGGAGCTAAGGATCCATGGTCCGTTCTGCGAAGAACCTACTCAGGGCCGCGTTATGCACTGCACCTGATTTTCTTGATCGCTTTTCTGGTACCGTACATTGCCAAGGCGTTGATGTGGACGGGAGTCACCAACACGCAACAGGCGATAGTTGATCTGCAGGGCACGATTCAGCAAGCTGCTGAGACCGTTGCCGACAGCACCTATCAGCCCTTGGCCATTGCCCTGGAAACAGCGGCCGAGCGACTTGCCGACTACGTGCCGAGCGAAGAGACAGGTTGGAGACGTTTCCGAGTTTACCAGTTGCTGGTGGGATGGGACAAGAACTGGTTACAGGTCGCCCTTGTTTTGGTGTTGCTTTTGTACAACGGAGTACGCTGGAAACTGACGTCACGAGTCAGTTTGCTGCGTGAAGAAGAGGAACGCTCGCACTACGCGCCAGCCCTCAGTGACTACTGGCGACTGTACCAAGCGCACCGGGTCGTGCAGATTTTGTTGTTTGTCGCACTGGCTTCATTTGCTTACCACGCCTGGTACTGGCTAACTCAGGAGGTCTGGCTCCCACCGTGGTTGTAGTAGCAGTTGTGCGTGGCAGATGTCCACATCTGCCATCCGGTCAAGCCAGATTCCACGTCAGCGCATGTAGACATACGCCGCCCACTTTAGCTTGATAACCTGCAAGACTGGATTCCGGCTTTCGCCGGAATGACCCAGCGCGCCCCCTACATCTCGTACCCCTAACCACCTAAACCACAACATATAAACCCTCCGAAAAAAAAGTGATTTATCGTCACTTTTCACTTGACGCCTGCACAAATGTGCAGTATATTGATCCCGAGCCGATAATCTACAGCAGATGTTGGAAAGGAGACCAATATGATTGAGGCTGGCCTGGCACAAGGATATCCCGGAGCGGAACTGGCCGAGGACTACAGCGGCAACCCCGTAAATGCTGTCACGAGTTCACTTACAGAATCGGAAGGCTACAGCTACCTCAACGCCGCCACCTGTCCCGATTGCGGAGCGGGGATGGTTCGGCTGGGTAACTGTTTCAGTTGTCCTCTTTGTGGTTTTGGAGGGTGTGGGGTTTGACAGGCAAGCCTGTTTTTCGCGCTTCGCGCGCCCTTCTCAAGAAGGGAAGGAGAGAGAGTGGTAACCGGGCGAGACATAGGGTAGCATCCCGGCGATGGTGCCGCCCTTGACGTCATGCCGAGCGGAGTCGAGGTATGACGTTGCCACTACAACAGGTGTTGCCCTTCGACTCCGCTCAGGGTGACGTTATGGAAAGTGCTCAGGGTGACATAAGTGGTGTTTTTATGACTCCGTCACAAGAAAGCGCGCGAAGCGCGGCTGGGTGGCCCGGACGTTCGTCCGGGTTTCAAAACGGTACCCCACCTAAAGCGAAGCGACAGGTGGGTTGTCGCCGCGAAAGGCAGGTTTACCTGTGCGACTAAGTGACCTTGCGAAATTCGGAATACCCTCCCGCATCATCGACCTCTGGCGTGAGCGGCAGGGAGAATCGCTTCTGCCGGTGCAGAGTCGGGCCGTGCGACGCGGGTTGTTGGGAGCGGCCGATGCAAACCGCGAGTATGAGCCGATCCGCATGATCGTTTCGGCGCCGACCTCATCGGGCAAGTCGTTCTGCGCTGAGTTGGCGGCGGTGAAAGCACTCATGGCGCGGCGTCGCGTAGTCATGCTGTTTCCCCTGAAATCATTGGCCGAACAGAAATACGAAAGCCTGCAAAAATCGCTGGGACAACTCGGTATCGATTGTCTGGCCGTGACCTCCGACCATCCCGAAAACGACAAGAAATTCGCCGAGGGCAACTACCGGGTGGCGCTGGCTATCTATGAAAAATTCGATCTGCTGTTAACCGCCCGGCTCGATACTCTGAAAAATATCGGGCTGGTAGTGGTGGATGAGTTGCAGACGGTCGGCGAGCCGGGCCGGGGCGCGATTCTGGAGCGGCTGCTCACCAAGATTCTTGCCTCGGTCTACACACCGTCGCTCCTGGGGTTGTCGGCTGTGATCGGCGATGATGCTGCCTCGGCCGGTCGCCTGGCCGATTGGCTGAAGGCCGAACTGGTCGAAGAAACCAACCGTCCGGTTGACCTGATCCGAGGGGTGGCGGCGGAAGGATCGTTTCGCTACCGGTTCTATAATAGTGGACTGGACGGCAGCGAGTCGTTTGAGAAAACCGAGATCGGCGATGAACCGATGGCTGGGTTTATCCGCCGGCTGAAATCGGACGATGGCTCGACGCTGGTTTTTCTAAAATCACGACGGGATACGGTTGACGCCGCCTTCCGGCTGGCCGCGGCTGTTAACTGGCCGGCGGCAAGCCACGCTCTGGAAACGCTCGATGAGGAAGAACCGTCGTTTCTCATTCGCTCGCTCAGGCAGGCCTTGAGCCGAGGGGTGGCCTTTCACAATTCGGACCTTTCCCCGGGGCAGCGCACTATCGTCGAACAGGCCTTCATGGATAAGAAAGTCAAGGTCGTCTTTTCCACTACGACGCTGGCGATGGGGATCAATCTGCCGGCCGACAGCGTTTATCTGGAAACGGTCAAGTACACCTCGGGTGAATACGGCGGAGGACCGACCCTGGTACCGGTGAGTCGTTCGGAGTTTGACAACATGACCGGACGGCTTGGTTTGACCGATCAGAATCGACCCGGTCGCGCCGTGGTGCTGGCTGAGACCGATTTCGACCGCGATATCCTCTGGGAAAGCTACATCGCACCGGATCGTCCGGAACCGATCAAGTCGTCTCTGGCGACTGTGCCCTGGCAAGATTGGCTGCTGGATATGATCGCCTCCGGCCTGGCGCATGACAGCGATGAGATCGACAAACTGTTCGCGCAAACTCTCTATACCGCCGAGAGTGCCGCTCCGGTCGACTTTGAGCCGGTACAGCAGAGCCTGATTGATAGTGGACTGATACGATGCGACGAAAGCGGTCGCCTGAATGTCACTGCCGTCGGCCAGGCATCGGCGGTATCGGGGTTATCGGTGGCCCAGACAGTCCATTTTCGGCGGCGACTTGAAGATGACCGGCCCGATAGTGATTTCGGATGGATCGCACTGGCTCTCTCCAGTCCGGGTTGGGCATTGCCGCCCGGCCTGCTGTCGCGATGGGAACATGTCAATGCTTCGCCGGTGAGAATGTTGTATCAACATTTCGATGATGCCGTCGATGAGGCCGGGGTTCTGCTGGGCGAGTGTCGATTGAGCGAACCGCTGCCGTATCGCGTCGCGGCGACGGTGAAGGCGTTGATGCTTCTTCAGCAGTGGCGACGGATGACTCCGGTGAAGCAACTTGAAGAGCGGTTCCAAATGCATCTCGGTCAGATGCTTTCGTTGGGTGACACGGCTGCGCATCTGGTCTGCGGGCTGACCTCGCTGATCGAGGCGGAAGATCGTGACTCACCGCTCGCCGGCAAGTTGCGCGAGTTGGCTTTCAGTCTCCGCTGGGGGATACCAGTCTCGATGCAGGAGTTGCATCGGCATTTCAGACAGATTTTCAACCGCACCGACTTCGCTTCGCTGCAACAGGCGGGGATTGAAACAGTGCCGCAACTCGGAAAACTCTCAGAGGATGAACTGAAAGAAGTCATCCAGGGGAAGCGGAAATTGGCGCGCCTTCATAAAAGATTGCAATCTATAGGAAAGGAGTTCGATATGAATCACGATGTAGCAACTGTCAGCCAGTCGGTTCAGAAGGGAGGTCCGCCGCTGGTCACCTCGCCGCGGTCGGTGGAGATCGACGGCAGCTATGAGCGTGAACGGTACCTGGTGAAGATCGATGGTTTCCCGGTGCGGCTGACCGGCAAGTCATTCAAGTATTTCGCCAAGCTGGCCTGGTCGCGACTGCACAGTGAGTCCGGATGGATCTACAAAGAGGATTTGGAGATCGGGTTCAACCAGGCGCGCTATCTCTACCGGATGAAAAATGAGATCAACGCCGGCCTGAAGTGCGACTGGCCGGTGATCGAAAACAATCGGCTCGGTTACTACCGTCTCAGTGCCGACCCATCCCAGGTACAACTAAACGTGGAATGCCTCAGGAACCATCCCGACTGGGAGGTGCGCTCGTTGGTCTCGGATCAAGGCCGCGAAGCTGCGAACTGACGTGGTGTGATCTGAGTAGGTCAGGTTCCTTGTGAACCTGACGCAGCCGAAGGCTGTTCTTTCGCCGCCAGCAGGACAGGCCTTTAGCGGGTAGGCGCAAGTGAACATCTCGCATGGCAGGTCTGTCTTCAGACCTGCCTTCAATGTCAGGAGCACAGGGCTCCTGACCTACCCAGCCTGACGACGGTTATATAGGCAAGCCTGTCTTTCGCGGCGCACGAGGACATACGCCACGCTCAAGATGAGATTGCCACGGCCACGCGAAGCGCGTGGTCTCGCAATGACGAGTCTTAGAGTAACGCCCGCTTGCTTTTTAATTGATCGATCTCTCCACGCAGCATAGTATAAACATCAGATGGATAGATATGTTCAAGAGTGAGGTGATGAAGAAACTACTTAAGATACTCGCATGGCTGGCCGGCATCGTGGCCGTCCTCCTTATCCTGTTGGTTGTCGCCGCGAAGCTGTTCCTGCCCGCCGACAAAATACGCGACATGGCCGTCGAGCAGGCCAGCGCGAAGCTGGATCGCGAGGTGACGATTGCCGACCTGGATGTTTCGTTCTGGGGCGGTCTGGGTGTCAAGTTAGTCGACGTTACCGTCGCCAGTCCGGAACAGTTCGATACCGGTGACCTGCTGACAGCCGACAATATCGACGTGAAACTCCAGTTACTCCCGCTGCTTTCGGGGGAGTACCGAGTCGATCGGCTGATTGTCAACTCTCCCCGGATTGTGATGAAGAAGAACGCCGATGGCTCCAGTAACTACAGTTTCCCCTCTATCGATGAACAGTTACCCCCGGAAATCGCCGAGGGTGTCTCACCGGAGACAAAGGCGGCAGCGGCGGCAGTGACCTTCGACCGTCTTGAAATCAACAATGGACAACTCGAATACTCCGACGACAGTTCCGGTCTGTCGCTGCGGCTGGTCGGGCTGGATCTTCAGACATCGCTCGATATTCCCCGCGAAAACGTCTATCAGTCATCGGGGCGGATTAGCGTGGACAGTTTGCTGGTGGTGATGGATGACTCCCTGCCGTCGTTCGCCGTGGACCTCCAGTATCACGCCGATTACGATATGGCCAGGAAGGAAATCATGCTGCATGAGTCCGAACTGGCCGTCAACGGATTGGAGTTTGAGCTAACCGGCAGCCTCGATCACGGCGGGAGCGCCACCCGTGGTCGCACCAGCGTCAGGTCCAAAGAAATCCAGGTGGCCGATCTGTTCGGCCTGCTGCCGCCGGAGCAACTGGCCGCGCTTGAAGGCTTTGACCTCGATGGCGCTTTCACGCTTGACGTCGACCTGTCTTATGACGAGTCAAAGACGGAGCCGCTCAGTTACTCCGGTAGCGCCGTGATCACTGACTTGGAAATGACGGGAAGCGACATCCCCGGCAAGCTGACATTCCGACGCACCCTGATTGATTTCGAGGTGGACAATTTGCGGATGAATATCGAGGATGGCTCTTTCGACGGTCGACCGTTGACGGGACAACTAACCGTGAACAACTTCGACGACCCCTCAGTGAGCGGAGAGTTAGCCGGGAGGTTGAACCTCGCTTTTGTAGAACCGTTTCTTCCGACAGAAGCTGAGCACCGGCTGACCGGCGAGATGGAATTCGACACCAAGTTCTCCGGACTGGTGTCGCAACCGGCTGAAATGCGGTTTTCGGGTGATCTGTCGGTCAAGAACGGCAGCTATCAATCCAACCTCCTGCCTGAGCCGATCCAAAAGTTCTCACTGGATATATTTGTCGACAACAGCCTGACGCGCGTGAAGGAGTTGTCGCTGGAAACAGCCGGCGGCAATCTGTCGTTCTCCGGTCGCATCAACAATCTGGCGCCGTACCTGATGGCTGACTCATCCGAAGCACAGAGTGTCGCGCCGTCGATGGATGGCGCCATAAAGGGATCGTTGAACCTCGCCATGTTGAATCGCTTCCTCAATCAGGAATGTCACCCCCAGATGGCCGGTCGTCTTGAGATAGATATCAACCTGACCGGTTCGGCCGATCAGTTCTCGAATTTCAAGCCACGCGGCAGTCTGTCACTGGTCGATGCTTTCTATAACGATGACAACATGCCGGAGCCGATTGAGCACCTTGGGGTCGATCTGCTAATCGCTCCCGATACGATCACGGTGCGGGAAATGCAGGTGAAGTTTACGTCATCCGATGTCTCGTTCACCGGCAAGCTGATCGATCCGTTTCCATATCTTCTGCCCCTGGAAATCGTTGACCAGAGTCGGGTCAAGAAACCGATGTTCATATTCGAGTTGTCATCGCAACGCTTGAATCTCGACCGTCTCTTCCCCGAGGCGGTGCCCGGTTCGGGTGTCAACCGAAGTAGCCTCCCGGCCGACTCGGCGCCGCCGATTATCCTGCCGGATATCAATGGTCGGGGCAGATTTCATTTCGACACGCTGATATATAGTCAGGTCGAGTTCAGCAATATCAAAGGGAAGGCTGTCATCAAGGATCGTAAGATCACCTGCCACGACGTGACCGGTAACGTATACACCGGCGAGGTCAAGGGTAACACCACTATTGACCTGACCGACTTTGAGAATCCGGTTTACCAGGGTAAGTTTCAGGCCAGGCAAATCGAGGCGGATGACTTCCTCTCGCGGTTCTCGAAAATGGGCGGCTTTCTGTTCGGCAAGATCGATCTTAACGGCAGTTACGACGCTCGCGGATGGGAACCGGAGGAGTTTCTCAACTCGCTGTCGATGGATGGGAAGATGGACATGAATGACGGCAAGCTGCGCACTTCCGGAGCCACCTATGAACTGGTGAGCAATCTGGCGTCGAAGTTCGGTGAGACGTTTGCCCAGGAACAGACGTTGAAGAACGCCACGACCAATATTGTCGTCAAAGACGGCAAGGTGGGCATAGACAAACTGACGACGGCTCTCGGTGACCTTGGCGACCTGGAGTTGGACGGATACTACAGTTTCGACGGCGGACTGAACTATCAGGGATCGCTCTTACTGTCAAAAGAAAGATCGCAGAAACTGCTGGGAGGACTGTCGTCCTTCTTCGGCAGCGACAACGGCGGTCGAGTGAGATTGCCGCTCTCAATCGGTGGGACAATGGACAGTCCAAAACTGAATCTGGATATCAGCGCCATCAAAGACAACCTTGGCGACAATCTGAAAAAGAAGGCCGAAGGACTCCTGAAGGACCTTTTCTAAGAAGTAATGTGGGCAGGTCATCGACATACTTCCCCGGTGCTGTCAGGCGACTCGCCTGACAGTCTCTTGGTTAGGGAGAAAACGTCGGGCGGGGTCGCCCGACATCACCTGACCTGGATTCCTGCTTTTGGGACCTTCCCAAAACCCATGATACTGTGCGCGGCAGACCTCCCGGTCTGCCCGTTTGAAGGACGCATCCAAGGTAATCAAGGGGCAGACGAGGACGTCTGCCGCCCACAGCAAAGGAATAACCACCACCCGGTAGTTTTTTGGAAAGCCCGTTTCGCAGGAACGACCGCCACGGCGCTTCTAAATCTGGTCACTATTGGCCTGGTGATGCTGCTGACCTCCACCGCTTCCGCCCAGACACGGGGCCATAAGCATCCGGATTTCAGGGCCGGCTCGCCGCCCCATATCCCTCCCGTGCGCTACAGCTTCCGAGGCGAAGTCAAACCGGACTCGCTGCTGGTGCGCGGACTGCTCGAAGTTGAATACCACAACCGCACGGACGACAGTGTCGGTGAAGTTCGTTTCTTCACCGGGATACCTATCCTTGATCCTCACGACACCAGCATGAATACAGAACCACCGAGTCTTGTACTGGACTCGATGTTGTGCTACGGAGTGCCGTTATCCGGGAGTGAACTGATTATAAATGGTCGTATGATCACCGCCGTCCTGCCTCGGCCACTCGCACCGGATGGGAAGGCATTCTTCATCATGACATTTGAGACGAGACTTGATCCGAAAGATGCATCTGATGGTGTGGTGTACACCGGATGGTATCCAAAGGTAGCTGCCTTTCGCGATGGACGTTGGTACACGCCGAGGTCGGGTGTGATCGATCAGAGCGTGCCGGAGTTTGCCGATTTCGCCATGGCGCTCAAGATTGACTCGGCCTACGGTCTGGTTTATCCCGGTGAGTTGATCAATGACAAAGAACACTACGGAGTACTGCCCCCCGCGCACAACGATTCGGTTTATGTCGATATCGTCAACCAACACCAGCAGGAGTACGCGGGGATCAAGTACCAGCCTCTGTTCGAGTCTGGGTACAAGAACTTCTACATCCGCTCCAGGAACGATCTTGACTTCTCCTTTGTGGCGCAGAAGGGCCTGATCCGAGACCGCGCCTATGTCGATAGCCTGACCATTGAAGTGTGCTACCCGCCGGACATCGCAGATACATGGGCCGGGTTTGTTGTGGAAGAAGCGGCCAGGCTGGTGCGAGCGAACTATTCGCAATTCGGCCCACTCCCATTCCACCATCTGAGAATCGTACCCGCGAATCATGTATTGACAACTGGAGGACCGCATCGAATAATCACACTATCTGGCGACATGCAGAATCGTGACGAACTGAAATCACATTTGGCGACTCAGATAGCTCGATGCTGGTGATGATGAAAAATCTCCGACAGGTTTCCAATAATGGCAGGAGAACAAGAACGCTGCTCTTCTGGGTTTTTTGTGCAATCGTTGTGGCTGTTTCGCAGGGTCTTGGATTCGACATAGTCGAAGGTGTGACCCTGCGAAATTCGGAAGACTCAACCGGCGGTTCACACGCTCGCTTGACGCGAACGAAAGAACCACCGGAACAGGCAGCGACAGCATCCGCCCAGCCCCCGCTCGACAAACTCACCGGCGATGCCCGGGCAACCCTCGCCGCCGATGACTACCCCAGCATCTACTGGATCTTTGTCGACAGCACGGCCGTGGCTGACCAACCGATCCCGTTCACTATCCGCGCTCACCTCAGACGCGCCAAAGTGGACGCGGCGGGTCTACTCATCGATCAGCGGGACTACCCCATTGCACAGGCGGCCCTTGATGCCATCGAAAACACCGGCGTTACTATCCGTCATGCTTCACGCTATCTCAAAGCGGTGGCGGTGATCGCAGATTCGGCACAGATAACAAAAGCAGCATCACTGCCGTTCGTTGAAAAGGTGCACACCCTGAAGACACTCCAGACGACGCTGCCGGAGATCGTGAGGTTCAATCTCGACGACATCCCCAAGAGCACTGTCGACTACGACTATGGCGAATCGCTACGACAAAACCGGTTTATCCAGGCCGACAGGCTTCACCGTATGGGCATTACCGGCGACGGCGTGGTGATCGCAATCTTTGACACCGGTTTCGACACCGACCACCCGGCGCTGTCGACAGCGTCGATCCTGGCTCGTTATGATTTCATCAATCGCGACACGTCGGTAGGTGAACCGGACTGCCCCGACAACCCTGTCAATCGACAACAGATGTATCACGGCACCCTGGTCTATGGAGTGATTGCCGGTCACGCGCCGGACACACTGATCGGTATCGCACCGGAAACCGATTTTCTGCTCGCCAAGACCGAAATCACTTGCGACGGCACCGAGATCAAACTTGAGGAAGACAACTGGATCGCCGCCGCCGAGTGGGCCGACTCTATCGGTGCTGATATTATTACGTCATCGCTGAGCTACAGCGAATTCACCGACAGTGGCAGCTACACGCTTGATGACATGGACGGTAACACGGCGCTGATAACAATAGCCGCCGACATCGCGGCGTCGAAGAACATCGTCGTCATCACCTCCGCCGGTAACAGTCGCGGGTCGTCATGGAACAGTATCGCCGCACCCGCCGACGGTGACAGCGTATTGGCCATCGGCGCCGTTAACCCGGACTCAACCCTGGCCGGCTTTTCATCACCCGGCCCGACTGCCGACGGTCGCATCAAACCGGACGTGACTACGATAGGCGTCGACGTCTACACTACCTATCCGCTGCCCATCGGCGGTTTCTCGTTCGCCCGTGGCACATCGTTCTCGGCGCCGCTGGTGGCGGGTGGGGCGGCACTGGCCCTTCAGTATGACCCGACCATGACCGCTGGGCAGTTCCGTGAACTGGCACGGTCAACAGCTAATCAGGCCGACAATCCTGACAACGACTTCGGTTGGGGGCTGTTCAACGCTTTTCGCGCTTCCGGCATTCCGACGTTGGATGTCATTGACACCATTCGGGTGATAGTCGGCGAGGTGCAGGAGATCGTGGTGACCATGAACGGTTCCCCCGAGACGCCGCCGCTTTTGAGCTTGCCTGATGCGCCGGCCGGTGTCGAATTGGAAGATTACGGCGACGGCAGCGGTCTGTTGACTATCACCGGCTCAGTTGACAACCCACCGCAGGTTCGCTTTCACATTATCGCTTCCACCGATCTTTATTCCGATACTCTCAACATCATCCTGGAGACGATTGTCGTCACCGACCGCTCCATCTATGCCGGACCGAATCCGTTTGCCGATTCCGTCCGGATTTTCATAGACCCCGCCGCCGGCTGGTTCATTTCTGTTTCAATCTTCAACGTCGCCGGCGAAAAGATATGGGAGAAAGTCAACTCACATCCAGTTTCCGCCGATAGCTTAAGGGAATGGACGATGATAGCCTGGAATGGCCGCAACCATCAGGGCCAAACGGCTGCCGCCGGAGTATACCTGGCCGTGGTTACGACCGACCGACAGGAAATCATCCTTAAGCTGTTGAAAATAAACTGAGATGTGAGCCTGATGACCACCAGGAGCGCTGTCCCACCCGTTGGGTTGTGCCGTTGTGCCGAGTGTAAGATCGATCTGAGGGGGCGTTTTGTCTTTGTCGATGATGAGACGGAAACGCTTCTGGGTCGTCCGCGAGAGGAACTGTTCGGCAAACCAATAACCGATGTCTTGGATCGGTCCTCGCAGGATGTTATCGACCATATCCTGACCGTGCGGAATCATTACGAAACGCACTTCGACTATGCTCCGCTCACTTTGATCTCCAAAAACGGCCGCCAACTGCCGGTCGATGCGACCATCTCACTCTGTTTTAACAGCGGTAATCCGGTCAACTATCAGTTGATTCTGAAACCCCACAGCAGCCAGGTCCGGACGACCGGCGATATTGAGACCGAGCTTGGCGCCGACGAGTTTATCGAGCGCTGTTTGGCGCTGGAGCCGACCGCTCGCTACCGACAGTTGGCCGGGCTGCTCCGGGAATTCGCGGCCGCCGAGCAGATGGCGATCTATCTTATCGCCGGGGACCATCTGGAGCCCCGAGCCGGGGCCGGAAGAGACAGCGACTCGCCGTTTGTATTCGATTCCATACCAGCGGTGAACGACCTGCACCAGCGAGTGGCTCTCACCGATGAGGAGTATGCCTTTACCGATCCCGACAACGCCCGCACGGCTATTGACACCGACGGTGTAGCGCCGCCGGAATATATCACCCCGGTATCAGTCGAGGATGATGTCTGTCTGCTGCGGTTTATCTTCGACCCGATCATGGCCTCGGATGCTCAACAGCAGGCAGTCATGCGCGCCTGCTTGGCCAAACGACTGGTTGGACACTTGTTCAACAAACGACCCGACACGACTGAGACCGATGGTCGCGACATCAACGTGCAATTCACTATCGGCTTTCTATCATCGCTGGGTATCGGCGCTTTCCTGACCGATGCGGCCGGCCGGATAATCGGCTACAATCCAGCGTTGGCGGATATGCTCGGAGAGGTCAGTCTGGGCGAGACCTGTCATGACTTCGTGAGTCTGCTGGAGGATGGAGAGAATGCTGGTTTGGCCGCCCTGCTCGACCGTCGCCCAACTGATGAAAGCGGCGAACGCCGTGTCGAGGTGACCCTGCCGTCCGGAGAGAACTGCCTGCTGGTTGTTATGCGGTTGTCGGATGATGTTGCGGACCACAGTGCCTGCTGGGTGCTGATGCGCAAGTCACCCGGTGAAGCCGGGCCAACAGACAATCCCGAGAGGCAAGATGCTATGTCGAGGCTTATCGATGATCTGAAGCCGACCGTGGACAAACTCACCACCACCGCTGAACTACTGAGCAGCGACTACCGTCAACAGGTAGGCAGGCTGGACGATCTCGGGTTGGGTCGTCTTCACGACACCGCTCGCACCCTTCACCAACAACTGGACGCCAGTTGCCTGCCACTGTCGTCATCATCGCAGGAATCGGAGTGATATTGGATTCAAGACTGGCCATTCTTTTGATAAGCGCTGACCGTGATGGCGCCAAGTCCCTGTCGAGAGAAATCAAGGAGTTGTTCAAAGGTTGCCGGATTTCCGGATGCGAACCGACCCTGGTACTGCAAACACTGCGTAATCGCTATTTCGACCTGGCTGTCCTTCACCTGGAAAACAACGACCCCTGCTACTATGAACTCGTTTTGAACATCGGACACCTGGCTGCCGACATGCCGGTAATTGTGTCCATGCCTTCCGGGGACGAATCCTGCGCCAGGCAATTCGACTCGCTGAATTCCGTACACTGCCTGATCAGAGACAATGGGTTCCAAAAAACGGTAACAACCGTAATCGAAGAAGTGCTTCTCGATTCCGCCGACCGGTCACTCGACTGGATCGGACTTAGCGACAGTGCAACTGAAACCCAGGCCGAGTTGATTCGAACTACCACCGGCACTCTGTCACACGAAATTAACAATCCCCTCATGGCCATCCTGAGTATATCTGAGTTGATTCTGAATGACCGCAAGAAGCACAACCCTGACGTTACCCGCAAAATAACTATGATCCGGCGCTCGGCCGAACGTATCGAATCGAGCCTGAAACGACTGGCCGGCATCTCTGAGCCGGTACTAAGGCAGACTCCGACCGGGCCGATGATCGATATAGAGTTGTCACTTCGAACCAGGAAACACTCCAAAACTCGGTCATAACTGCTAATAACGGTTGACAAACGGCGGCAGGTCTCTATTTTTGACCGCAATTCAGTTGACTGGGAGTAGCTTGTGAACTCAATGACAGGATTCGGCCGAGCCGAATTGACCACGAAAATCGGGAAATTCACCACTGAAATGGCGAGCGTAAACAATCGCTTTCTGGAGCTATCGGTGCGGCTGCCCCGTTCCCTTTTTGCCCTGGAGCCGAAAGTGCGCAAGCTGATTAACGGCCAATTGAAGCGTGGCAAGGTGCATCTTTTCGTCAACTACGAAATGCCGGAAGGTACGCCCGAGAAGTACCCTATCAACTACCCGGCAGCCGTCTCCTACTACCGTCAGTTGACAGCCTTGAAAAGAGAACTTAAGCTGAAGGATGACATAAAGCTGAGCGATTTGCTGCTGCTTCCGGAAACCAGTGCCCCAGACCAGACCAGCCTCGATCCCGACCGATTCTGGCCACCGCTGGAGCGATCGATTCAGAAGGCCTTGACCCAACTAATCGCCATGCGGCGCAAAGAGGGTCAGGCGATGGCCCGCGATATGGCTGCCCGCCTCAAAACTATCAGTCGCCTGAACCGCGAGATCACAGTATTGACGCCTCAGGCAGTGCAATTGTTCCGGACGAGGCTGGCCGAACGTCTCGAGGATATGTTAGCGCGGCCCGTTGGAGACCCAGTCCGACTGGAGGAAGAGATCGCCATCTTCGCCGAGAAGGCCGACATTACTGAAGAATGCACTCGGATGGTCAGCCATATCGACCAGTTTCGAGCCACTATGAAACTGAAGGGTTCAATCGGCAAGACCATCAACTTCATCCTCCAGGAGATGAATCGCGAAGCCAACACGGTTGGTTCCAAGACTTCGGACATCAAAATTACCCGGGCGGCTATAGCTGTCAAAGACGAGGTGGAGAAACTTCGGGAGTTGGTTCAGAACGTTGAATAAGAGCCATCGAGACAGATCGGGGCGGACCCAGTCGTTTGAGAAGCCGGGCAGGATTGTGATCATTTCCTCCCCCTCCGGTGGCGGAAAGACTTCGATCTGCAGACGTCTGCTGACACCGCTGCGTAAACGTCGGGGCTGGCGGTTTTCGATATCCTATACCACGCGCGCCAGGCGACCCGGCGAACGGAATGGCCGGGAGTATTACTTCGTCGATGAACAGCAGTTCGCACACCTGGCAAAGGACGACTTCTTCGCCGAGCAATTCAAGGTTCACCTCTATCGTTATGGAACTCCTCGGCAGCCCCTGGAACAGGTGCTCAACAAGGGTGGCGTGATCCTTCTGGATGTCGATGTCAAGGGCGCCCAGCGGCTAAAGAAGGTATACCCCCAGGCCGTCACTATCTTCATCCTGCCGCCATCGATCAAGGCCCTGAGACAACGGCTGAGACAGCGTGGCACGGAAACAAAGGCGCAGCTTAGGGTGCGCTACGATAACGCCAGGGAGGAAATGAAACTTTTTCAACGCTTTGAGTATGCCGTTGTGAATGACGAGCTTAGCAAAGCGGTGCGGCAGGTGCGGACCATTATCGAGGCCCATTCTTGTCGCACGGAGAACTTTAACGCGGAACATTTGCTAAAACAACTTAGTTAACATTATAGCTTTTGAATAGGAGTTTTGAATGCCCATTCACACTGTCGAAGGTTTGCCGGAGTTAGGGCTAAACGTTTACGAAGCGGTTATAGTTTCCTCGCAACATGCCAGGATATTGAACACCAAACGCCTGGCGCAGCTTGAGCTCTTGGGCGAAGACCCGTCGGTCGACCTTGAAACGCGCAAGATTACTGCTGTGGCTCTCAAAGATGTTTTGGATGGAAGAGTAAAGTTTAAGCGTCCGGACACGATGTAATAAGGTAAGCGTAGTTCGTTTACACAGTTGAGAACATGCCAAAGAATTTAGTCATAGTCGAGTCACCCGCCAAGACACGTACCCTCAGTCGCTTTCTGGGGAAGGATTACGAGATAATGGCCACGATCGGGCATATCATCGACCTGCCCAAGTCCAGGATCGGAATTGATGTCAAAAACGGATTCAAGCCGGACTATCAGGTAATCAAGGGCAAAGAGAAAGTAATCAGCGCGCTGAAAAAGGCTGCTCGCAAAGCCACTACCGTGTATTTGGCTCCCGATCCGGACCGTGAAGGCGAGGCTATCGCCTGGCACATCGCCAACAGCATCGCCAACGGTGGCGCTCAACTCGTACGGGTGACCTTCAACGAGATCACCGAATCGGCCGTGCTTGAGGCGATCAACAACCCGCGCGAGATCAACATGAATCTGGTGAACGCCCAGCAGGCGCGGCGGGTGTTGGATCGGATCGTTGGTTATACGGTATCGCCGTTCTTGTGGAAAACGGTTGCCTATAATCTCTCAGCCGGGCGTGTGCAATCGGTAGCGTTGCGTCTGGTGTGCGAGCGTGAGGCCGAGATTCAGGCTTTCAAACCGCAAGAGTATTGGCAGATTGCGGCCGATCTGATCGCCGGCAAGAATGAGAAGTTCACAGCGCGACTTTATCAGATCGACGGCAAGACGGTTGTCCGACCGACCGAAAAAGGTCCCAAAAAGATCACTATTACCTCTGAGAAAGAGGTCAAGGGCTATCTCGAAGAGCTCAAGGTCGCTGACTACCTGGTTTCACAGGTCAAGAAATCCCAGCGTACGCGCCGCCCCTTTGCTCCGTTCATCACTTCGACTTTGCAGCAGGATGCCGCCCGTGTATACCGTTTGTCGCCCAAGGCTACCATGTCTACGGCGCAGAAACTTTACGAAGGGATCGAAATCGGGCAGGATGGACCTACCGGCCTGATCACTTATATGCGCACCGACTCACCAAGGGTGTCGAAAGAAGCGCTGGGTGCTGTGCGCAAATATATCGGCAAGGAGTTTGGCAAAAACTATCTGCCGGCCAAGCCCAATTTCTATGGATCGAAAAAGAAGGCCCAGGATGCCCACGAGGCTATCCGGCCCACCTATATGTCGCTACCGCCTTCAAAGGTGAAAAAACGTCTCACGCCGCAGCAGTTCAAGCTGTACTCTCTGATCTGGAATCGATTCGTTGCCTCGCAGATGTGCCCGGCCACTTTCAATGTCGAGACGGTCGATATCGAAGCCGGTCGGTTCTTGTTCCGAGTCACGGCCCAGAAGATCGCTTTCGACGGCTTCCTGAAACTCTATCGTGAGAGCAAAGAGCCGGATGAGAACGGCAAGAACGGTAACGGCGACAATGTCGAAAGCCTGCCGGAACTCAGCGAAAAAGACCAGCTCAAGCTGAAGGAGTTGAAGCCGAGCCAGGCTTTCACCAAGCCGCCGACCCGCTTCTCCGAGGCGATGTTAGTTAAGGAATTGGAGGCTGAAGGTATTGGGCGACCTTCGACATACGCTTCGATTATCTCCACGCTCAAGGACCGCAAGTACGTCGAGGCGCAAGAGCGCAAGCTGGCCCCGACCGATCTCGGCACCACGGTTAACCGAACCCTGGTGGAAAATCTGCCCGATGTCTTCAATGTCGCCTTCACCGCCGAGATGGAAGAAGAACTCGATCTGGTTGAAGAGGGCGCCGAAGACTGGGTGACGGTGCTCCAGGAATTCTACGAGCCGTTCATGGAGACAATCAACGACCTGAAAAAGCGTGAAAAAGAGATCAAGGCTTCGATGGTCGAAAAAACCGACGAGACTTGTGAGAAGTGCGGTTCTCCTATGGTCATCAAATGGGGTCGCAATGGAAAGTTCATGGCCTGCTCGGCCTATCCTGAATGCAAATCGACCAAGCCGCTGCCGGGTGAGGAAGCCCAGATGGAAACTGACGAAGTCTGCGAAAAGTGCGGCTCGCCGATGGTGGTGAAAGTCGGACGTTTCGGACGCTTTCTGGCTTGCTCCGCTTACCCCGATTGTAAGAGCACCAAGGCGATCACACTCGGTATCGATTGCCCGAAGACCGGCTGCAACGGACAGATTGTCGAGAAACGTACTCGCGGCAAGAAACTGTTTTACGGTTGTTCCAAGTATCCCAAGTGTGACTTTGCCAGTTGGGACCAACCGGTCAAGAAAAAGTGCCCCGAATGCAACCATCCTTTTATGGTAGCGAAAGTCTCCAAGAAGAAGGGTGAGTTTTTGCGCTGTCCCGACTGCAAACACGAACTGGTCGAATCCAAAGAAACCACCCCCGAACCCACAGCTTGAGCCTCGATGCGTTCTCCCCAAAAAGTGTGATTCTAAAGTAGGTCGAAACCCCTGCGGTTTCGACATTTTGTAGGTCAGGTTTCTTGGAACCTGACGATTGGGATTAACGGGCTTTGCATAATAGTTACCTGGCTCTTGGGGTTGTTTCAATTGGTAAAATAGTCTATCTTGATCTCAAGTGAGGCGGTGTGGCCTAGTGTATATTACGTACTTATTCAACTCATCCGGCGAATGGATCGCCTTTGTTGAAGATATTTACGTCTTCGACACCAATGGAGACTGGATCGGCTGGCTACCGTGGGCCGACAAGGAGGTGGTCACGGTAGACGGTGAATACCTTGGACACATTTATCCTGGCTCCCGTTTATATAGGAAATCGTACACTCCGTACCGGGCTTATCCTGGCTATCCTGGTTATCCGGGCTACCCGGGCTACGCAGGTAATCCTGGATTCATGGGGTATTCACCATTGCCCCCTGGCACATCGGACGTTGACCTATCAGCTTTTTCGAGGAGACAGTAGTGAGTATTGTGATCCCCCCTCTGAATATGAAAGATCGTCCAAAGATACTGAAAAACGCGGTCGTTGTTTATCAGAATGCTAGAAAGTCAGTAACCGCTTTTTGTACGTATTTCGATGATACCAAGATCGGTAGAGGGGCAACCACAGATCAGGAGCAGGACATATTGAGGGCTATGTTGCTGTTCGCTACTGCTGGCCTAGACGCTGTTGCAAAGCAACTGATAAAGGACGTCCTTCCGGAAGTGATCATGAAGGACATTGGAGCACACACCGAATTCGAGAAGTTTCTAGAGCGTCGAATTAGGAAGGGATCAGTCGACGTAGAACCAGGCAAGAAGGATTCCTTAGATATAAAGTTCCTTTCCAAAGTTCTCGCGTCGCGTAAGCCAAGGCAAATAGTGATAGATGACCTCCTGAGGACACTCACTGGTGATAGTCTGCAGTCCAAGGAGCAACTCTTGAAGGTGGCGGCCCATTTTGCGATTACGGCTAAGGAGATTGTTCAAGATCAGAAGCTCGTCAAGACGATTTTTGAAGTCCGCAACCAGATTGCGCATGAGATGGACATAAACTTAGGTGCGCGAAACCGCAACCGATGGCCCAGGAAATACGAAGATATGACGGGCTATGCATGCGAGATTCTCAGCGTTGCCCGGAAATTCGTCTTGGCAGTCAACAGCAAGATAGCCTAGGAGTTACTACTGGCTGTCACCCTCAAACTCGTTTGTGGGTGACTGTTCTCAGTCCCGTAGGTCAGGTTCCTTGGAACCTGACGAAGAACAGTGCGAGGCGCGTTGGATTCTGGCCTTCGCCAGAATGACAGAGTTGGGTGCGTAGTTGCGGCAGGTTTGAAGACAAACCTGCCCTTCCCCCACAAAAACGCTACCACTTCCTCCCAAAACGCGTCGGCACAACCGTCAATAAAGGATCAGAAATCCGTAGGGTGGGTCCGTCTTCGGACCCGCCTTTGTTGGCAGGTCTGCGGACAGACCTACCCTACTATCCACTGTTTGGTCCTGTTGTCCAGTTCGGATAGATATCGGGATCGGTTTTGCTTCAACTCACCGCCGCCTTCAATCCCGGATTCCGGATGGCAAAGCAACATTGGGCAGAGCATCCTTCGCACCGCTGGTCGGGCTGACAAAACTCGGCGGCTTCCTGAAGCTCACTCCAGAATTCTTTGGAACATGATGAGCCACCTTTTAGAAGACCCACCAGAGTAGTGAGTCGGTCGGCGGCCTGCTGGCTGAGCAAGTGCTCTATCTTGCAGGCGTCGGCCATGGCGTCCAAGGGAGACAATCCAAGTATCTCGGACAAGAACTGCATCACAATGTGTCTCTTTGCAAGAACAGTGTTGACGATATTGACACCACTGCCGCTCAGGCGGTATCGCCGCCGTTGATCCGCTACCACGAAGCCCGCCTTTTCTAAGCCATTTAGTGCACCAGAGACACTACCCTTGGAAATATTGAGGAAATTCGCGATATCGGATGATCTTGCGAAGCCGTACTCCCTGGTCAAGTGGTATACTGCCATCAGGTGGTGGAGAGCGCGATGGCCCGGACGGACATGTCCAAACTGTTTCCAAATATCTCTGATCTCATTCATGTTCTTCTACATCCTTGATGGCGATCTCAGTTGGCTTTGAGTCCGTCGATGAGATGTCCTGGGCCAGTGCCGATGACACTACCCTGGAAATCGCAGGGATAGTGAGTGCTAAGTCTGTGGTTCTCACGAGTTCATTCCCTTAAATGAAATTGACATTCGTTTTCATTGAAACCAAGGATAGCGAATCAGATCGCATGCGTCAAGAGTTTTTTGTGATCTTTTTCACTTATCCCTGCTTGACGGGCCGCCGGGTGGCCCATCCGCTTGGAGACTGTCTCAAAACTCGGCTGTCACTGCATCGTCCTCACCACTGTTTATGTGCTCAGTTACTAACCCCGCGTAGACGCCTCGCGTCGCCCCTCGATTCCGGCGGACACAAGGCCCGCCGCTACGCGACAGAAGAAAGGCGACTTCTGGGGCAGACGTCGGGTGGCCCACAATTAATGGTGGAAATCAAAGCGCGAAAAAGTCCCCGTAGGTCAGGACCCCTTGGTGGTCCTGACTCTTGTCAGGAGCGCTCGGGGCTCCTGACCTACAAGAAGTTTCCACTCACAAAAACGCTACCACTTCCAACCAAAACGCTTCGGCACAACCATCAATAAAGGACCATCCAATGACTACCACTACAAGACAGACCGCCGCATTCATCGCCACCATACCGATAGGGCTTCTGAATCACCACCGATTCTATTAAGTGAATATGAAAATCCGCAAAACGAACCCATTTTCACGCCGCGCGCACGACCATTCTCCCAACCCGGCCATGATCGCGTCCGGCATATGGCGAGTCAAATGCGACACAAGAAAAGCCCACCTCGCTGGAGGTGGGCTATAGTGGTATCACAGTTCTGTAGGTCAGGTTCCTTGGAACCTGACGCCAAGAAAGCAGCTTGCTACTGCGCCTACTTGAAAGGTGATTCCATAGTGTCGCGCGATCCGGTCGTGATGGCCTTCTTTTCCTCCAACTGTGCCTTGAGTTGTTCGATAACCTCAACCGGTGTCGGGTCAACTTCGTTCAGGACGGCTAAGTAGTACGAAGTAAAGTCGGCGATCTGGATCAGACTGAACATCCGCTCCAGCCGCACCGCACCTTTGGAATGAACCTCCATCACTTCTACGTCCAGGTTCTGGATAATGTCCTTGACGATATTCATGCGCTGCCGAATTTGCGGGTGATCGCCGGCGTCGCGCAGTATAATGACGACGAGCTTGTCCTTGAATGGCTCTATCGTCTTGGACCAGCCGACCAGTTCGTTATGGTTGAACTCGGCGAAATGGTTGGCAAATGCGAGGTTCTTTCCGTTTTCACAGAGTTGCCCTTTGAACCGAATGGCCACAGCATCCATCAATGTCGGGCCGCTGTATATGATCGGGATGCGGCCGTGGATTTTGAGAGCCAGGTTCTTGGCTGGATTCTGCTCGGACGGTTGATCCTCTATGTAACCGTCGCGGAACTTCTGCAGGCTGGCGACGACCGTTTCGAGTTCTTTGGCGACATCTTTGGCCAAACCGATCTTTTCCAGAAACATGACCAGCGGTATGAAAGAGTATCCCAAAGCCGCCCGCGGTTGCCAGCCTTCTGGAAGCTTGGCCATCGGAATCTGATTCAGTTCGCAGATGTCGCCCAGCAAACCGCCGGTGCTGATAGCCACCATCATCGCCTTACGGGTCAGTGCATCCTCGACAGCCGCGATAGTCTCCTCGGTGTTGCCGCTGTAGGACGCTGCAATCACCAACGTCTCATCATCCACGTATTCGGGCAGGACATAGTGGCGACACACCTCGAATGGCACCAGCAGTTTGGACGAAAGATAAGTCCGAGTGAGATCGCCACCGATAGCCGAACCGCCCATGCCGACCACAACAATGTTCTTTATGCCGCTAAACTCGTCGGCGTCGATCTGCCAGCGCTGAGCCAGAGTAAGGGCGTCGGCCATCTGTTCAGGCAGATCGAAAATCCGATTGTACATATTGCTCGGATCTGCCTTGCGCACGGTTTCAATGTCGTCAAGAATCGTCAATTTAATGGTCCTTATGCTTGAAGTTTCTTTTTGTGCAACTCTGATCTGAAATTCTCCAGAATTTGCCTGACTGTCGACTCTGAACCGGCGGCCAGCACCGGCGCTACCAAGTGCCGCACCAACCGGGAGTCTATCCGTTTCACGAGTCGACAGAGATCAAATATCCTGTTTGGATTCATCGATAGCTGATCAACACCCATCCCGATAAACAACGGCAGGGCTAACAAGTCGCCGGCGACTTCGCCGCAAATCGAGACCGGTTTGCCGAACCGTTTACAGGCCTTCACCGTGGTGTGAATCAGGTTCAGGACGGCCGGGTGATACGGTGAGTAGAGTCCGGCCACCTTGTTGTTCATACGATCCGCGGCCATAGTGTACTGGGTCAGGTCGTTGGTGCCGATCGACATGAAATCGACCCTGGGGGCCATCGTCTCGGCTGTCATAGCTACGGCCGGAACTTCGACCATAATGCCCAGTTCGATATTTTCGTCAAACGCGATCTTTTGCCGCCTCAGGGAGAGCTTGACCTGAGAGACCAGTTTGCGCGCTCGTTCCACCTCGGCAAGTTCAGTGACCATCGGCAGCATGATTTTGAGATGGCCGAACATCGAAGCGCGCAGAATAGCTCTGATCTGCGTCTTGAAGATGTTGCTGCGATCCAGCATTACTCGGATACCGCGCCAACCGAGAGCCGGGTTCATTTCCTCCGGCCAGCCGGCGTCGCTGCTGATCTTGTCGTAACCCAGATCAAACGTCCTTAGCACCACCGAACCGCTGGCGAATTTCTCGGCTACCTTTCGGTAGGCCTCAAATTGCGTCTCCTCGTCGGGAAAGCGGTTCTCGATCAGGTATAGAAACTCCGTGCGGTAAAGCCCAATCGGGAAACCTTTCTCCGCCAGAATGTCGTCGACCGGCCCGCTCAGCGAAAGATTGCCGGCAATCCCGACCTCGACACCATCGCGGGTGACCGGGGGTACGCGTGTCAGCCTTCTAATACGGGTGACCAACGCCGGGCCGTGGCGCTTTTTGCGCTTCTGATACTCAGCCCAGTCTTCATCGGTCGGATTGATAATTGCCTCACCGGCCGTGCCGTCAAGGATAATGCGGTTGTTGCTGGACACCGCCGCGTAGGCGCCATCCACCAGCACCACCGGCAACAGCAGCGAGCGGGCTATTAATCCCATATGCGAATCGGCCCCGCCTTTGGAAACCAGGAATCCGACCACCTTACGCTGCCGATAAGTGAGGACGTCGCTGGGAGTAAACGATTTGCCGACCAGGATAGTGTTGGGTGGGAGTTTCAACTCACACTTATCAAACCCGCTTAGATGCGACAGTACGCGCGTCGAGACCGACTTGATATCCTCGGCCATCTGGCGCATGTAGTAATCTTTGGATTGCTCTAAGGGTTCTATTGTTCGCTTGACAAGATGATCGTAGATGTAGGCGGCGTTGCGTTTTCGCGAGCGGATTTCCTCTTTGACCTGTTTGAGGAACTCGTAATCACTGGCAATAAGCAGTTGGGCGTCGAACACCTTGGCCACCGGGCCGCCCATTTTCTTGCCGGCTGTTTCGCGCAGTTCGCGCAGTTCGCCCACTGTTTGCTCGACCGCACGATCCAACGCCTCGGTTTCTTGTGTGAGCCGGGTGGTCGCGATAGCTACCTCGACCATTTCGGACTCGCCCGGCAAAATCACCCTCGCGTGTCCGAGGACGATCCCACCGGATATGGAAAGGCCACGTAGTAGCCTGCGTTTACCGGTCATAGCGATACACTCCTGCGAAATCCGCCGCAAGTCAGTCCAATTTACCGATTTATATTACCCGCCCCCACGTAAGATGGCAAGGATAAACTGTGAGAACTGGTTAGTATTGTGACTCTAAGCGAGGCTGGTCGGCCCCACTACAGAGCCGACCAACCATCGCGGCCTATCTAAGCATTACAACCCAACACCGGACACCTGTAGTTCGTCCCGACGGGTCGTGCGGGGTGAACATCGTTATCCGTTTGATTGAAGTCGTGGTAAAGCTCGCACTCTTTTTCGAATGCCTGCTTTGCCGTATCATAGAGACCGAACTTGAACTCCTTATAAGCGCCGATATGTTCGTGAAGGCGCTTGTTCAAGTTGGTATCCGACCTGCCGACGTATGTCACGTAGAATACGTCGTTGGAACCGACGTGACCCAGAGCATATGCGCCGGGGCCGGTTCCGCGTACGGCACGATCAACTGAATCGTGCGTCAAAGGATGTGGACCGTGTAGGCCCGTGGTTACAGATTTCATAACGAAATCTCCATAACATAAGTGTTGTAACCCACGGCCCGACCGATTATACTAATATAAGCCTTGTTTTCGGTCAGACCGCGGATTAGGCTGTCCCGTCCAAGTGCCAAAGCAATTGGCGGGTGTTCCTTTTGGAGCCGGAGGGATTCGAACCCTTGGCCATCAGGTGCAAACCCTGAGACCGTGAACCTCACCGGCCCCTTCGCGATTTTGTGGAACTCGGACTGGCAACGGTCCGAGTTCTGATGCTATATGGTTTAATAGCAGTTTTGGCATAAGAAATCTGGTGGCGGGCGCGCTAACCTACCAATTATTGATGAGTTGCGCCGCTTCTTGGTAGGACGGAAATCTTTGCCCGATACGCATTTAGGGCTTGACAGCGGGGCTTTGTGCAAGTATATTTTCAACCGAAACGTCTCCTATTCGTTTGCAGGGTGGGACATGTTTCAAGTATGAGCCGACGTTGCCGCGTCGGCTTTTTTGTGTCATGTCGGATCTTCACGTTCTTCACTTCGCTCGATCAACTTCCATCGAGCACCGCCTCTTTCGCCTACGACTTCGTACAGTATGCCCTTGTTCTTGCTCAGATACTCAAAAAGCTCTTGTCTGGTGATCGTGTCGTCGGAAGCTTGATGGTAGCTATTCAGAATGTTCATCAAGCGCATCGGCTCGCCCGCTTCAACGAAGATTTCCCCTATACGGCGATTTAGCCGATCATCCAGCGAATCTGATGGACTGCCGTTACTAGCCCGCAATTGTCGAATCTTGGCTAACTGGCCTTCTCTCTGTGCTAGTCGAGCTTGCACGCTGGCCAAATCTTTCCTCAACACGTCGATCTCTTTCTGAATGCCCTCCTCGAAGTAGGTCAAATCGGCTTGGCTGAAAATCTTGGACTCGGCAAATTCATTATTGTCTGTCATCGCAATCTCCTTTTATCCTTTAAACCGCTGGCGAACCCACATGGTTCCCAGACATGCCGAATATAATATACAAAATTGTATTGTCAAGGATAAAAACAAGTTTTTTGTCCAGGATTGACCGCCAGCGTATTCACTCCAACAACAGCCAAACTAGGACACCACCTGAAGCTACATCTCCTCCCCAAACCCGGAGGCGATGACCTTCACCAACGCCGTCAAGGCTGCCTCTTCGTCCGGGCCGTTGACCTCAAGCAGCAACTCCGACCCCTTCTCAGCCGCCAGCATCATAACCCCCATGATCGACTTGCCGTTGACTTTGGTGCCGTTTTTGGACACATAGACCTCGGCCTCAAAGCGCGTCGCCTCGGTGACAAACATGGCCGACGGGCGCGCGTGCATGCCGAGCTTGTTGACAATGGTGACGGTTTGCTGCGTCATGCGTACTCTTCTACGAGGACAAACCGTTTACCGGACAACTCGCGCACGACCCCTTTGAGCTCAAGCGCCAACAACAGTTCCATCAACTCCGACACCGGCAGTTCAGCGGCGCGTGAAAGTTGATCGACCTGCATCGGTCCGGCCGAGAAAAGGGCGGTGATGTTTTTTTCGGCGTCGGTCATGTCCGGCAATTGGATGAATTTCTTCGCCAATACTTCTCCCTTCAGAGTGGGGAGTTCATCAAAGATGTCTTCCGGTGAGGTAGTCAAGCGGGCGCCATTGCGAATCAGTTCGTTGGCGCCTTCACTCATGCGATCGGTCGGCGCCCCCGGCACGGCGAACAACTCGCGTCCCTGCTCTAAGGCGTGGGAGGCGGTGATCAGCGCGCCGGATTTGCGGCCGGCCTCTACTACCACTACGCCGCGTGAGAGACCGGAAATGATGCGGTTGCGTTCGGGGAAAAAGGCGCGGTCGGGTCGGGTGCCGGGCAGGTACTCGGAGTATATGGCGCCCTGCTCCTTGATGCGCGCCGCCAGACTCTTGTTTGATGCGGGGTAGATGACGTCCAGCGAACTGCCGAGCACGGCGATCGTCTTACCGCCGCCATCCAGGGCGCCGTGGTGCGCAGCGGAGTCAATCCCTTCGGCCATACCGGAAACAATCGTGATACCGCTTCGGGCCAAAGCTGAACCAAGCTGTGAAGCGAACAAGCGACCCTTCTCAGAGGGGTGGCGCGTGCCCACGATAGCGATCATTTTTTCATCCGGCGCAGTGGCCTCGCCGAGCCGAAACAACACCGCCGGGCCGTCCGGGACAGAACGCAACGGCGTCGGATATCCAGGGTCATCGAACGACAGAGCCGCCCAGCCCAACTGCACAACCTTGGAGGCGTAACTGCGCGCCGCTGGGCCGTCATACTGTTCTTTGATCGCCGTCGCAGTCGTCCGGGAGATATCTTTGACGGTTTCCAGTCGTTGTATCGGTGCCGCCAAAACCTCCGAGGGTGACCCGAAAGCCTCAACCAGACGGCGATAGCGTTTCCGCCCCACGCCGGGAATGCGCATCAAAGCTATGGCGTCAATCAGTCGTTCTTTCATCTCGCTGTTGGTCAAGTCGTCTTTCTATTACGTGAATAAATCGCTCGCCGCCCTCATGGGACACCGCCGACAGGTAAATATAATCATCCGGCAGCCGTTCACAAACAGCTTTTAGATCACTTTCTGTGACCGTGTCGATCTTTGTTATCACCACAAACGATGGTCGCGACGGCAGCGTTTGATCGAAATCGGCCAGTTCCTGCTTCAGTTCATTATAGGCTTGCTCAAGATCGGGTGAGTTGATATCTATAACATAGATCAACAGCCGGGTGCGCTGGATATGCTTCAGAAACTGATGCCCCAGACCCTTCCCCTGCGAAGCGCCTGCGATCAGTCCCGGAATGTCGGCCATCACGCACGACTTGTACTCGCGCAACTTGACAATCCCTAAGTTCGGCGCCAGAGTAGTGAACGGATAGTCGGCAATCTTGGGCCGGGCGGCTGAAAACGTCGCCAGAATTGTCGACTTACCGGCGTTCGGCAGACCCACCAGACCGACATCGGCCAGCAACTTGAGTTCAAGGGTCAACTTTCTCTCCTCACCGGGTCGACCGGGCTGGACCTGCCGGGGCGCCTGGTTGGTGGGAGATTTGAAGTAGGCGTTGCCGCGACCACCGCGACCGCCCCGCGCAATAACCACTTCAGCGCCGGGTTCGTCTAGGTCCACGATTGTCTCCGAGGAATCCCGGTCCGTGAAGATGGTACCGACCGGAACGCGAAGAATGATACTCTCACCCGATTTCCCCGTTTTGAGTCCTCCTGAACCAGGCCGGCCGTTTGGGGCCTGGTATTTGCGGCGGTAGCGAAAGTCCAGCAACGTAGTGAGGTTGGGATCAGCCCGCACGATTACGTCTCCGCCGCGCCCGCCGTCGCCACCGTCCGGCCCGCCCTTGGGGACAAACTTCTCGGTGTGAAACGATAGACAACCCGCTCCGCCGTTGCCTGCCTTGATGTCGATTTGAACCTGGTCGATAAACATGGCCCGCAATATCCGGCGTAGCGTCGGTGATGTCAATCATATAGACAGGCAAAGCGCGGGATGTCTGAGTTGACCAATCATCTATGTGCAAATAGTAGTACCCCTTCGTACGATGTAGTAGTAGTAGCAGTAGTAGGTCAGGAGCCCTGTGCTCCTGACGATAGGCGTCAGGTTCGCAAGGAACCTGACCTACAAGAATCGTCAGGCAGAGATGCCTGACGACACATAGGAGATATGATTTGTTAGTTCGTCATCATTGCGAGAACCGAAGGCACTGGACGGGTGGCCCGGACGTTCAGGCTTGTTGACAAACCACGAAAGCCGTCATTGCGAGGAGTCCGCCGCGGCGGACGACGCGGCAATCTCAATTCATTGGGCGACATACAGTATGAGATTGCCGCGCTCCCTTCGGTCGCTCGCAATGACGAGAAAAGGACCTTTTTCAACAGGCGCTATTGTTGACGTCGCCAAAACGGGGTGCTATATTCCGTTATGGCTAAGACCAAGGTTCAGGAAGGTGCGCCGACTATCAACCAGCGCAAGCGGCAATTCTACGAAGAGTCCTCGCTATTCCTAGGGCGGATATGTCTCAAGTTAGGGTTGACGCCCAACATGCTGACCGGCTTGTCACTCTTGTGCGCGATCGCCTCAGGGCTGTTTTTCTGGAATGGTCAGATGCTCTGGGGTGTCTTTTGGATGATCGCCACTGCCTTCACCGACATGCTGGACGGTTCCACTGCGCGCGCCGGCAATATCGGCACTGTCTTCGGCGGCATTCTCGATCATGTCAGTGACCGCTATGGCGAGTTTTTTATCCTGGCCGGAATCACTCTCTCCGGCGCGGTGCACCCCGGGTGGGGGCTGTTCGCGCTTTTTGGGATGGTCATCGCCAGCTACACGCGGGCGGCGGCTGAGTCGATAGGCAAGATCGAAAACTGCGCGGTCGGCTTCATGGGACGACTGGAGAAGTTCCTCCTGATAATCGCCGGCTCCATTATTGAACACTGGCTGCCGACAGGCGCCTGGCCCAAAGGAAGCTGGCTGGAACTGGCATTGATAATCGTCGGGCTGACATCGTTCATCACATCTGTCCAGCGACTGATCTACACCAAGAAACTCCTCGGCAACAAACGGGAAGTTTGAGTGGCAACAAAGCCTGATCCATCGTACTCACACGTCGACGCACTGTACACATAGGAATTGACGGATTCATCACATGATCACCGCTATCGGTAACCCGGTTTACGATTATATCAAAACGAAAAAACTCGAACCGGAAGGACGCGTCCTCTCGGGATGTTCCACCAACGCCGCCCTGGCCCTGGCCAAAATGGGTGTGAAGGTCCGTCTTGTGGGCGCCATCGGTGATGACTACAAAGAACATTTCAAAAACGCACTCTCGGTGCTGGGCATTGAATACCGCATAGTGCCCTCGGACGAGACCGGCGGCTTCTCGCTGATTTACTACGACGACTTTGGCAATCGCACTCTCGATTTGCTCGGACGCGCGGCTGATATTGAACCGCTCGACCCGAAATGGTACCGCGATTCTGAGGCCGTATTGATCGGTCCTATCTTAGGTGAGGTATCGCTCGAAAATGTTAGACAGATACGTGAGTCCTTCGATGGTTTGTTCTTCTGCGACCCCCAGGGTTTGATTCGAGGCGCTGATGAGAACGGCCGAATTTTCCATGAAAAGGTCGACGGTATACAAGAGGCCCTAAGTGCCTTTGATATCGTCAAGCCGAACGAACTGGAAGGACAGATTCTCACCGGTATCGACTGCCGGCAGGATCCTTACGAAGCAGCGCGGATAATCAAGTCGTGGGGACCGAAGATCGTGATCGTGACGTTGGCCGAACTCGGATCAATCATCTACGACGGTCACGAGTTCATTGATATCCCCCCCTACGGCATCGACCTGATCGACTCCACGGGCGCCGGTGACACCTATATGGCCGGGTTCACTTTCGAGTATCTCAAGACCGGCGGTGATCTGAGACGCGCCGGTTGCTATGCGTCATGTACCTCGTCGGTGATGATCGAGAACAGCGGCCCGGACTTTTCGATGACCGAGGACATGATCCGCGGGCGTCAGGCGGAACTGCTGAAGATCGGTGGTTTCAAGGTCGACGTCGATGTGAACAGGTAGAACCGCGCATACGCTCACGCCTTGATGCCGTCGAACAAGAAAGAGATCAGGTACTCGCCGGTCTCGCCCCGTGGCAGTCGCCCGACCAAATATCGCCGTCGCACCAATCCCTCGATAACGAGCGAAGTCAGATGCACAGTCAGTTCAACATCGACATCACCCCTGATTTCACCGGTTTCCTCGCCACGTTTGATGATTTCGGCAATATATTCATTGAAATGACGTTCCAGGTCGATTCCCTCCAACCTCACTGCGGCGTGCTCCAGGCCGCGCGTAACGAACAGAAAAAATCGCTCCTGATCCGGGTGCAGCTTCGAGTTCACCAATAGCGCCTGGTATAGATACAGTAGCCGCTCTCGCGCCAGAACGGCCGTTTCGTTGCCTTTAAGCTCGGCCATCCATTTGGCCAGGAAATCATCGAACATCAGGACGGTGAATTCCAGCAGATGGCTTTTGGAAGGGAAATACTGAAAGAACGAACCCTTCGAGATCGCCGCCTCGCGGCACAGTTGATCCACCGACAGACCGTCATAACCAAACTTTCCAAACAGACCAATGGCGGCGCGGTAGATCAGTTCTTTTTTGTCGGGAGCGAGACGACGGAAAGTGTCGTTAACAATACCTCGCTCGGCCAGTTCGGCCGTGATGTTTTCATCCAGCATCGTGATCCCACAGGCGTTGTTTGTGGTAGCCGAATCTTCAGATTCGCCTATTTCTCCCGCTGAACCTAAACTTGCAACCGGCTCATCTCTGCCCGACTTTAGGCCGGAAACCATCGTGATGACCATTCGGTCACTATATATAAACCAATATTGTATAAATCGATGCTTTCGTCAAGTGATATTTGACAACCACATTCAATAACCCTATTTTCAGCACAAGAGTTGACCACAGTTTGATTGGAAGCGAAAGGATTCATTCATGGGCAAGGTAAGAGTTGCTATTATTGGTGTCGGCAACTGCGCCTCGTCGCTGGTGCAGGGAGTCGAGTTCTACAAGAAGGCCAAAGAGGATGACCAGATTCCGGGTTTGATGCATGTCAATCTGGGCGGCTATCATATTCGGGACATTGAGTTTTCAGCGGCCATCGATATCGACAAGAACAAAGTCGGCAAGGACCTCTCCGAGGCTGTTTTCACCAAACCGAACAACACCTTCAAGTTCTCAAAGGTGCCGAAGCTGGGTGTTAAGGTACAGCGCGGGATGACGCACGATGGTCTGGGTTACTATCTTTCACAGGTGATCGAGAAAGCGCCCGGAGACACGGTGGATATCGTCAAGTTGCTCAAAGACACCAAGACCGATGTGGTGATCAACTACCTGCCGGTCGGTTCGGAAGAGGCCACCAAGTGGTATGTGGAGCAGATTCTCGACGCTGGCTGCGGTTTTGTCAACTGCATCCCGGTTTTCATCGCCCGGGAGCAGTACTGGCAGAAGAGGTTCAAAGAAAGGGGTCTACCGGTGATCGGCGATGACATCAAGTCGCAGGTCGGCGCTACTATCGCGCATCGCGTCCTCACGCGCCTCTTCCTTGAGCGTGGTGTGAGACTGGAACGCACCAGTCAGTTGAACGTCGGCGGCAACACTGACTTCTTGAACATGCTCGAACGCTCGCGGCTGGAGTCGAAAAAGATTTCCAAGACCAACGCCGTGACCAGCCAACTCAACTACGATATCGGCCCCGGCAACGTTCATATCGGTCCGTCCGACTATGTCGAGTGGCTGAGCGACCGCAAGTGGGCTTACATTCGCATGGAAGGCACCACCTTCGGCAATGTACCACTCAACATCGAACTGAAGCTTGAGGTGTGGGACAGCCCGAACTCTGCCGGCGTGGTGATCGACGCTGTGCGCTGCTGCAAACTGGCGCTGGATAATAAACTGTCGGGCGCTCTGATCGAACCGTCGTCCTACTTCAAGAAATCGCCGCCGGTTCAGTACACCGACGATGAAGCCCGCAAGCTGACCGAGGAGTTCATCACCAAGTACGGTTGGAAACAATCAGCCAAGCCGAAGCGGAAGCTGAAGGTGGCGGCCAAGCGCACCGGTTCGACGCGCCCGGCCACTTCGAAAGCAGGTGCGGCGTCACGCACGAAAAAGCGGTTGGTTCGCAGCAAAAAGTAGTTTGTTACCGATAGTGATTTGACTACCTTGACCGGCGATTCAAGAAACCGCCGGTCTTTCTTTTGGAATGTGCTGCGTAAGGATAACATCGTGACCGCGAAGAAATCCAAAGCTCTTTTTGTCACTTTTGAAGGTATCGACGGTTGCGGTAAGACAACCCAGGCCATCTTGACTTACCAGTATCTTGCCGCTCGGGGTATGCGGGTTAAACTGCTGCGCGAACCCGGCGCCACAGCCACGGCCGAGAGAATCCGGGAGGTCCTGCTCGACGAAAAGTTGTCAATTGCACCGGTGACGGAGTTGCTGTTGTACGAAGCGGCGCGGTCGGAGCTTACCAGTCAGGAGATACAGCCGGCGTTGGCCGCTGGCCACACCGTGCTGTGCGACCGGTTCTATGATAGTACCACCGCTTACCAGGGGTTCGGGAGAAAACTGGACATCCGGATGGTGCGAAGCCTGAACCGACTGGCCGTGGGCGATCTCAAACCGGACCTGACCTTTCTTCTCGATCTCGATCTTCGCACCGCTCGCAGTCGCCGGGGCAAGCGACCGGACCGATTGGAGTCGCAACCGAAGGCGTTTTTCACCCGGGTGCGCTCCGGTTTTCTGGAGCTTGCCCGCAAAGAACGTCGGCGCATAAAGGTCGTGGATGCCGGCCGCTCCGTTGACGAAGTGTTTCAGAGTATCCGAACTGTTCTGGACCGTCGAATCGCCAGGTTATGACTCAATACGCGACGTTTGATCGGCGATCTATTTTGATCTCCACGATGCTCCTCAGCGTCATGATTCTGTTGAGCGGCGGCATGGCACTCTACGTCCTGTCCGACCCCGGACTTGAGCACGCCTTCCACATGGTAACGGTCGCCCGTTTGGTGGAGGAGCATCATGGAGGTGAGGCGGACTGGGGTCATCTGGTAATCTCCGGCCGGCGAGCGATGATGGACGTGTTGGATCGGTATTCAGGCTACGTGTCCCCTGCGGAATTCGAGGAAAAACGACAGCAGCGAGAGGGCCACTACGGGGGTATCGGCGTAACTATCACCGGACACCCGGACGGTTTGCGGGTCTACTCGGTTCGTGATGATGGTCCGGGGAATGCGGCCGGTCTTTTGAGTGGCGACATAATCATCGCCGCCGATTCGAACTTTCTGGCCGACCGGACGCCTAACGAGGCGACCCTGTTTCTGCGGGGTGAAGACGGCACCACGGTGATCTTGAAGGTCTATCGTCCGTGCGATGATGACAGTCTGGAAATCGTGGTTGAGCGGCGCGAGGTGTCATATCGTCACGTCGTCTATGCGGGTTTCACGCCGGACAGCGTGGTATACATCAAGTTGACCGATTTCGCGCCGGGCGCCGCCGACGAGGTAGCGTCGGCGCTGGATTCACTGGCCGGTCCCGAGAACTCAGCCAGGGGCGTGATCCTTGACTTGCGCGGGAATCCGGGTGGTTTGTTTGTCGAAGCACACGCTACGGCCAGTCTGTTTCTTGAGGACGGACTATTCGTAGTCGGCACCGATGGTCGCTCCCGGTGGAATAACGAGAGCTTCGTCGCCGACGATGGCGACCGCACTCACGGCTTGCCGATGGCGGTACTGGTTGATCGCAACTCGGCGTCGGCTTCGGAAATCGTTGCGGGAGCGCTGAAGTACAATAATCGCGCGGTCCTGGTGGGGGATACCACTTTTGGCAAGGGATTGGTCCAGGGATACTTGCGGTTTTTTGAGGACGACGGACTTCGGCTCACGATTTCACGCTACTACTTCGAGGGTGGGATATATCTTAACGATTTCGATTCCATGCTGCATGAGATTGGTCATGGACTCCCGCCGGATTACTACTACGTATCACCCACATCGGATGTGTACATTCGCGCTCTGGAGAATTCGTTTCTTCTGCATCGTTTCGCTCACAACAATCAAGCCGAGATTATTGCTCACGCCGACCGCGGCGGGCTGGATGATATCTGGATTGAACAGTTGGCTCACTTCATTAAGGACGAATTCGAATACCCGTCGGAGTTGACCCGGCGTGCCGATAGCCTCCTTGTGCTGGCCGAACTGGAAAGCGGCTCCGAACAAGTTCAGGCCATGGCCTCCGGCCTGGTCGAGTTGGCCCGGGCGCATGACCGGCGGCGACTTTTCGAGTACAAACCATATCTCAAAATGCGGTTGGTTCAACTCGCTTTCGAGCGCGCCTATTCTACCTACCGCGCCTATGACGAGGTGGTGATGAAAGGATCGGACCAAATCGCCTTTGCAGCAAAGAGGATTGAGCTTCGATGATACCGAACGAACTTGTCGTTTTTGTTCTATGCGGCATCGGAGCCGGGCTGATTGGGGGATTGCTGGGAGTCGGGGGCGGTGTTGTCCTGGTGCCGCTCATGGCTGTCTTCGGGGGGATCGGGGTCAGAGAGGCGGTGCCGGTTTCGCTGACGGCCATCGTAGCCAGTTCGTTTGCGGCCTCCAACTCCTATCTCAAGAAGGGAATGGTCGATCTGGAGTTGACCGTGATTATTGCTCTGGTCATGGTGATGGGGAACATCACCGGCAGTTACCTCAGCGCGGTCGTGCCGTCCGACGTCACGCGTCTGGCTCTGACAGCGGTCCTCCTGTTTACCTCGGTGCAACTGCTGGTTGGCAAAGGCTCTCGGAGTGTGTCGACACTCGAAAGGATCAGACATGACCGCTATCCTTTCTGTGTAGTCCTGGCGTTGTTTATCGGCGCGCTGGCCGGGCTGATCGGAATCGGCGGCGGGGAGTTGCTCACACCGTTGTTGTCCCTGGTTGGGGGTGTCTCACTGTCGACAGCGCGCGGCACATCATCGATGGTCATTGGCTTCTCGGCCGCTGCCGCCTGCGCCGTCTATTTTCTGAACGATCAGATCAACCTGTCGATACTGCCCCCGGTGGTTTTTGGCATGATCGTCGGCGCCAAGCTCGGCAGTATCCTGGGAACCCGGGCTCGCCCGTGGATGGTAAAATCGCTGTATGTCGCCGCTGCGATTTACCTGTCACAGCAATTATCATGGCACGTAATCGAGGCGTGGTGGTGACGGAGCACTTCTTCAATTTCAAGTTGCTGGTCAAGTTCCAGCGCTATGCCTGGCGCGGGTTGTTCCTCATGTTGACGAGCGCAATGGTTTTGGCAATGGTAGGAAATCCGTTTGCCGAGCGGCTGGCCTGGCTCGGAGTTCTGCTCGCCCTGGTAGCCACGGTAGCCAAGGTGGTGATCCTTGCTGAACAATTTCGACGGTCACGACTTTACCGCCACTGGCTGCTTGCATACACGCTCTTGATCATACTGGCTTCAATAGTATTGATAAGGCTTCTGTTTTCATGAAGACAACAATCTTCGCCGACTTCGACGGGACTGTTTCCCGGCGCGATATCGGATACAACCTGTTTCACCATTTTTCGCAGGGGAGAAACGCTGAACTGGTTCCACTCTGGAAAAGCGGTGCTCTCTCCACGCGTGATTGCCTTCTTAAGGAGGCTGCGATGGTGCACGCGGCGCCTGACGAGATCTTTCAGTTCCTTGACCAGTTTGAACTCAATCGCGGTTTTGAAGACTTCGTGCGACAATGCCGGTCTAATGACGCCGATCTGATCATACTTTCCGACGGGCTGGATTTCTATATCAAGTATGTCCTGGAGCGCTTTGGTCTGTCCGACCTGCCGGTAATCGCCAACATCGGACGCCTGGAGAACGGTGGTTTGACGGTGACATTCCCATACGACAATCCATCGTGCGACCGCTGCGGCAGTTGCAAGGGGGAGCGAATCCGCGAATACCGCCAGCGACATTCGGAAACAGCCATCGTATTCATCGGCGACGGTTACTCGGACACCTGCGGGGTGACGGAGGCTGATCTGGTTTTCGCCAAGAAAGACCTTGAACAATATTGTGTCTTGTACAATATTGACCATGTTACGTATGACACATTTACTGATATCTCTCGCTGCCTGGTGGAACGTGGATACATGAGAGACTGATCATCATAGGAGTTGAGCGGAGTCACCGAATGAAAGCAATAATAATGGCCGGTGGGTTCGGTACCCGGCTGAGACCGCTGACGATAAACATACCGAAACCGATGGCGCCAATCGGCAATCTGCCGATGATGGAGCATGTTGTTTCGCTTCTTGCAAAGCACGGTATCAATCACATCACATCGCTGGTGTATTTTCAGGCTGAACATATCCGCAACCATTTCGGCGACGGCAGTGCCTTCGGGGTGACCATGGATTACGTCCAGCCGGATGATGACTATGGTACCGCCGGCGCCGTGCGGTGTGCTCTTGAATCGACCGACGGACCGGTGTTGATTATTTCCGGTGATCTCATTACCGATTTCGATCTCGGCGAGGCGGTCGCATGGCACCGGGAAAAACAATCGCAAGCGACGCTGCTGTTGACGCGCAGGGAAAACCCATTGGCGTATGGCATCGTGATAACCGACTCCGACGGTCGGATTGTTCGCTTTCTGGAGAAACCCTCCTGGGGTGAGGCCTTCTCCGATACCATCAATACCGGCATTTACATACTTGAGCCGGACGCTGTCAGGCTCATTCCTCCCCGTACCAATTTCGATTTCGCGCAGAACCTGTTCCCGCTTATGCTGTCGAGGGAAATGGGGTTGTTTGGTAAGATCATGGAGGGTTACTGGAAGGATATCGGTAACGTCGCAGAGTACCGACGGGTACATGCTGACTTGTTCGATGGAAATTTGCATCTCGATCTCAAGACGGTGGTCGACGAAAGTGATGACTTGACTTTGTACCGGGGCGAGAATGTCCAGATAGGCGACAGTGTACAGCTACACGGCAAAGTGATCCTCGGCAATGATGTCTCAATCGGTCCCGGGACGAAGCTGCGCAACTGCGTTATCGGACACCGCAGTTGGGTGGGGACGGGGTGCTCATTGACCAACTCAGTATTGTGGGACGACACTGTCGTCGGCAGTAAAACGAACATGAGTAACGCTGTGGTTGGTTTCCATTCCCGGATCGGGCAGAATGTGCAACTCCTCGATGAGGTCATCGTGTCCGATGATTGCTCTATCGGCAACGGCGCCACGGTGCGCGCCAACTGCAAAATCTGGCCGGGCAAGACTGTTGATGCCGGCGCTATTGTCTCTACGTCGATGGTCTGGGGGGAAAAGTGGAACCGTGAACTGTTCACCGATTCCAAGATAACTGGGCTGGCGCTGGTTGAAATCACGCCGGAAATGTTGGTGCGTATCGGCGCCGCCTTCGGAGCTTTCGTGGGACCGGGCAGTGCTGTCGTGACCAGCCGTGATGCTTCCGACACCTCGCGACTTCTCAAACGCGGTCTCATCTCGGGTCTGTTGGCGGCGGGTGTCAATGTGTCCGACCTTGAGATGCTTCCGATTCCGGTGGTTCGCCACGGCCTGGGCAAGGGCGATTTTGCCGCCGGCATCTATGTCCGCCACAACCCGCAGGACTATCGCCTGATCGACTGCATATTCTTCGATGGTTCAGGACTGGATCTGCCGACCTCCAAAACAAAGAAGGTCGAACGCATCTATTTTGGGGAGGAGTTTGAGCGTGCCTCGCTGGATACGATCGGACATCTGGAAATGCCCCAGATGGTTCAGGAGGATTATCGAACCGATTTCATGAACGATATCGACAGCGAGGTGATAAGAAAAGCCGGGTTCAAGCTGGTTGTAGACCACTCTAACGGTTCCTCCAGCCAGATTTTTCCGACTCTGTTTTTCAACCTTGGCATCTCAGCCATCGAGTTGAACGCCAACCTGAATCCGCGTAAGTTCTCTAGTTCGCCCGAGGAACACAGTCAGGCAATTGTGCAACTGTCTTCAATCGTTACTTCGCTCAACTGTGATGTCGGTTTTCTGTTAAATTCCGCCGCCGAGAAGCTCACCGCCGTCGATGAAATGGGGCAGCCGGTCGACAGCCATCTTCTGCTCTTGATCGTAACCGACCTCTTTTTGTCCACTCACGAAACGAAGAAAATAGCGGTGCCGGTCGCGGCCTCGATGGGAGTTGAGAAGATTGCAGCCGAGCACGGTGTCGAGGTGATTCGGGTGGCCAACGATCATCTGGCTATGATGGAGGTCTACGGTCGAGGCGATGTCGATTTTGTCGGCGGCACCCGCGGCGGTTTTATTTTCCCCGGTTTCCAGATGGGCGCCGATGCTATGCTTGCCGCCGTGAAACTGTTGGAGATGATGGCCGCCACCAAGACACGCCTTGGTTCGCTACGCAAGAAATACGAATATCTCATCCGGCGATTTGTCTCGGTGCCGTGTCCGTGGTCGATGAAAGGAACCGTCATGCGCAAGCTGATCGTCGGTACTGACGACAAGGAGCGCCAGCTAATCGACGGTGTTCGGATCTTTGAGGATGACGGCTGGGTGCTGGTGGCGCCTGACCGCATGACGGCTGCATTCAATATTCTGGCTGAGTCGCCATCGGCGGAAAGTACCCAGACCCTTATCGAGCGTTACAGTTCTTTCGTCGAAGAGTCGCAGGAAGGGTAGTAACGGCGTAGGACAGCATTCCTGCGATACTGCCCAGAAACCGTCATCGCGAGGGAGCCCCGCGCCGCGCGGGACGACCGCGGCGATCTCGCTCCGCGCCCAATGAGATTGCCGCGCTCCCTACGGCACGAGTGCCTTCGGTCACTCGCAATGACAAACCCTGAAGGCCGAAAGCTCACAAAAAACTTGATGCTTTTATCCGGACGGTTTCATTATACTATAGCACTATGGTCAGACAGCACAAAATGAGTCGCGAGATAGAGATCAAGCTCAACCTCGGATCGTTCACCAACTACCTCAAACTGATGGGGTTTCTGGGGCAGACCGAAAAGGAAGAGCGGCATCTCAACGCTTTCTTCGATACCGAGGATCGCAAATTATCGGCTGCCGGCTGGGCGCTGAGGGTGCGGGCCGAGAACCATCGCGGCCTGGTGACGATCAAGAGCATCGCCGAAGAGACCGGCAGCGCTTTCATCCGTCAGGAAATCGAAGCTGAGATCAGTCGCTCGGAAGCACTTGATGTCCTCGCGTTGCAAGTCGATGTTATGGACCTGCCGGTCCTCCCGGTGGAGTACTTGACCGAAAAGTTGGGGCGGTTGGAAGTAATGATCCTGGTCAAGTTCGAGAATCTGCGCCAGAAGAAGTTCTTCAAGATAGCGGATTACACTTACCTTTTGGAGATCGACAAAACCGAGTTCGGCGACGGTTCGGTCGACTACGAACTGGAGGTCGAACTACCCGACACCAGCCGCCTGGAGACAGTTGAGGACAGTTTGCGCCGCATGTTCGGCTCCCTGTCCATTCCTTTTGAGACCCAATCCGAAAGCAAATTCGCCCGCGCCCTGAAACGCGCGAAGGTGTTCTGATTCTACGCGAGGTTTCCCTCCAGAAGGGACTCAGGGATAGGTCTGCGCGTGCGACATCGGGCGTCCCTGTCCGGCTACAACTTCTTCCAGTTCGACAACAACTCAACCAGCAGTCGCAGGCCGATGCCGGTGGTGCCCTTTGGAGTATAAGGGCGCCCTTTAGGTTCTACGTCGACGTAGGCTATATCGATGTGTGCCCACGGCCAGTCACCGACGAAATTCTCGAGGAAGGCGGCCGCTGTCGACGTACCGGCAGTCTTACCGGCTGAGTTGACTATATCAGCGATGTCCGACTTCAACGAGTTGCGGAAATCATCCCAGATCGGAAGTTCCCAGACGCGTTCAGCCGTCGCCTCGGAAGCAACCTTGATCCTCTCCAGCAGGCCGGCATGATTGCCGAGAATCGGCGCTCCCGAGTATCCCAGGATGTACAGCGCGGCGCCGGTGAGAGTGGCGATATCAATGACCGCCTGAGGCTCGAACTTGTCGGCGTAGTCGAGAGCGTCGGCCAGAATAAGGCGTCCTTCGGCATCGGTATTGATGATCTCGACCGTGAGCCCGTTGCGCGTGGTGATAATATCCGACGGCCGGGTGGCGTTACCGGAGACCATGTTTTCAGTCAGCGGCATCAGCCCAACAAGATTGAGCGGCAGTTTCAGTTGCGCCGCCGCCTGCATCGCCGACAGGACAACCGCCGCGCCGGTCATGTCGCCCTTCATCTCTACCATCAAGGCGGCTGTCTTCAGAGACAGTCCACCAGAGTCAAAGGTCACCCCCTTGCCGACCAGAACCACCGGCTTTTGTCCGGCGCGCCCGCCTTTGTAATCCAAAATAACAAAGCGCGGCGGTTGTTCGGAGCCTTGCGCCACCGCCAGCAGTGCTCCCATTTTCTCAGACTTGATAGCTTTCTGATCAAGTACGCGACAGGTCATGGCGTCATGTTTCTCAGCCAGCTTGACCGCTTCACGGGCGAACTTTGTGGGTGAAAGATCATTAGCCGGAATTGCCGAGAGACGTCTCACGTTGATCTGACCTTCCGCCACGATCCGACCGCGTTCGACAGCCTCCTCCAGCCGATTCGACAGCCGCTTGTTATCGATAGCAAATGTCAACTCGGACAGGTTGTGCTGAGCGAGATCACTTTCCTGAGTTTTGTATTCGAGCAGACGGTACGAACCCAGGAGATATCCCTCGATCACGGCCTGGAATATCTGTTTGTCCTCAATTGATCCCAGATGAAAGGTGGCCGTACGGCAGCAGGTCAAAGACTTGTGCCGCGACAATGTCCCGGCGGCCCGACGATAACTGTCCGCCGTCACTGATTTCTTGTCACCTAATCCGGCAAGGATAACACGCTCGGCTCGATATCCGTCCGGGTTGGTGATCACCGCTGTCTCGCTCGCCAATCCGGTGAACTCCCCGGATTCCATGAGAGCGGTGATCGTTCCGCCGCAGGCGCGGTCAAGCTCCTTCAGGCTCTTTTCGATCAGTCGGTCGTAGCTGGTCACAAACATCACGAGAGCCACCGTCGAACAGTCTGCGGGTCGGTCGGTCAGGTATTGTATTTTCATTGCCGTACTCCTTTGCTTTGTCCTAAAGTAGCGGAACAGGTATCAGGCGGCAACAGAAATCGGTGGGCCCATCGTGTCTCTTTACCCCTTCGCGGCGCCCAGTGTTAATGTGTACGACAGATGTCTACGTCTGCCGCATAAGAACATTTCGTCGGACTTGGACTCAACGAAGTCGAGGGTGTGACCCGACGATCTGCTGCAACCGGTTGCTGCAATCAGACTCACTGACGATCGGTACCCCACCCAGAGCGTCAGCGTCGGGTGGGTCCAATGTTTTTCCACTTCAACGGAACCCACCTGTCGCTCCGCTTTAGGTGGGGTACCGAGTACCGAGTTCACAGGGGTGTCACCTAACCCCGCGTAGGGGGCGGCCATGCGTCGCCCCAATGAACGCCACTTATTACCTGCGGAGACAAGCCCCGCCGCTACGCGATAGAAATGGGACTTGTGGGACAGCCTCTCTACATCTGCCGCCCACGGAAAGTGAATGATGTCTTGACGGAAGGTGCAGCCGCCTTAGTACTCGGCGGCGAGAAACGAATGATAGTTGCGTTCGGTTTCGGCAAGATTATCGGCGCCGAATTTTTCGAGAAAGGCATCGGCCAGAACGAGGGCCGCCACTGCTTCACCGATCACGGCCAGGGGTGGCGCAATACAACAGTCACTGCGTTCCACGATCGCCTCGCCCGGCTCCTTGGTGAGAACATCGACCGTCTTCAGAGACCGGTTCAACGTCGAGATCGGTTTGGCGGCCACCCGGATGATGATATCTTCACCGTTGGTGATGCCGCCCTCGAGGCCGCCGGCGTTGTTGGTTTCGCGATGGAACTTCTTCTTAACCGGGTCACCGTATGGGTCAAAAAAGATCTGGTCATGCACCTGCGAACCGCGAGTTCTTGCCGCCTCAAACCCCAGTCCGATCTCTACGCCTTTGACCGAATGAATCGCCATCATGGCGCCGGCCAGACGTCCGTCGAGGCGGTGGTACCATTGCGAAAAGCCACCCAATCCGACCGGCAAGCCGCGCACAATAATCTCAGCCACACCACCGAGTGAATCCTTGTCCTTCATGGCCTGGCGGATGGCTTCGATCATATTCTGCCCGATCTCAGTATCCAGACACCGCACTTCCGAGTCCTCGGTGACCCGAGTTATCGTGTCGGGATCCGGGCGAGGAAAGTCCGCCGGCAAAATGATCTGGCCAATGCGGACGACATGGGAAGCGAACTGAACGTCGAACTTCTCCAGCAACTGCCTGGCCACGGCGCCAACCGCCACGCGGGCGGCTGTCTCACGGGCCGAAGCGCGCTCCAGAACATTGCGCAGGTCGTGATGATGCCACTTGATGCCGCCGACCAAATCGGCATGACCGGGCCGGGCGCGACGGGTATCGTAGGCGAGTTTCTGCTCTTTCGGTGAGAGATTATCCGCAATTGGGTTTATTGGGTCCATGATCCCGGTCCAATTGGCCCAGTCACGGTTGCGAATGACTACGGTTACCGGTCCGCCCATGGTAAGACCGGCCCGCACACCGGCCACCAATTCGACTTGATCCTGCTCGATCCTCATGCGCCCGCCGCGACCGTACCCCTTCTGCCGTCGCGCCAATTGGTGATTGATCGCCACGACATAGATCGGCAAACCAGCCGGCAGACCGTCAATGATAGCCGTAAGTTGTGGTCCGTGTGATTCGCCGGAAGTCAGGTAGGTCAGCATAGGAAGAAGCTATGCAAATGATCGGGTGATGGCAACGGGTTTGTGTTCAAACCTCGGCAGTGGTCTCTGAATGCGAGGCCCAGGAACCGTCGGCGTTCATCCTGGCCAGGCGTTTTTCGATCCGGTCGTCGATATTGAGCGCCCGGGACGTGGTGTAATACTTCTGCTGATCGATGGGTGAGATTTCCCGCATCTCCTCCAGTACGGCGACGATTTTCTCGATCGACCGATCGACCACTTCCAGATCACCCTCGAGTTTTTCCAGAATGCGGTCGGTCTCGCCCTTCTTAAGCATCATGCGGAGGAGCTGGCTACGACCGTAGATGGCCATGGTGGCGTTGTTGAGGTAGTGCGACAGCGTGGCCATGGCGATGTTCTTCGACTCTATCGCACCCTTTTCGCGTTCCTGCAGCAGGAGGTTCCGGGACAGTTCTTGTCGCTCACGGAAGAGGTTCTCTATCGTCAGGTACGATTTCCAGATTTCCTGGTTGGCCCTGACCAGCATACCCTCAATGTTACCGATGTCGACACCAAGATACTCTGCGGTACCGATCGTCCCGGCCAGAAGCGACGAGGATATTTCGTCTACCTGGGCTTTGTCAAGAGACAGCCTGGCGGAAAGGTCGTTGATTCTTTGCAGTCGATCCTCAAGGTCTGTTTCAAAACCGCTGAAGCGATCGCTGGTGAGTTGGACCGCCAGACACAGGATGTCTTGAAGCACATGCGTGGCTTTGTCCGACTTCTGTTTGTGGTGATCGGCAATACTCTCGGTGACATAGTCCGGCAGCCGCCATGTTTCGGCCAGGTGGCACCCGATCTCACCGTGGTCGATACCGAACACGGCGATCTCAGCATCGACCAGCGATTCGGCCGGTATTTCTTTTCGCACAATACAGGCGTACTCGTTGGGATAATGATGCAGCAAGAACAGGATGCCGATGTCGTGCAGCAGTCCGGCTATGAACGCTTCCTCAGGTGACGTATTCGAGATGGCCCGGGCGATCTTCTCGGAGGTCGACGCGACGCAAAGCGAGTAGGCAAAGAACTCTTTGGGATCAACGCCCGAGGCGACGGCAATTTTGTCAGGGTTGAATACCGATGTGGACAGAGCCAGGCATTTGACCGTCGTGACACCAAGCACCGACACGGCCTGATGAACCGTGTTGATCTCAGCGACGCGTTGGTAGAACGGGGAGTTGGCCATTTTCAGGATCCGTCCGGTCAACGACGGATCTTTGAGGATTATCCTGGCCAGCGAGTCGGCAGTGAAATCATCTTTGCCTACCTCCTCAAGGATCTCAGAAAGCACTTGTGGCAAAGAGAGGAGATTCTCGTTGTTGCGAATTTGCTCGAGGATGTCGATTTTGTTCATGGTCTCACGCGAACAGTTTTCTCTTTTTACGGTAGTATCGGCAGCCACCAGAAATGGTTTACTTGCCGGGAAATGCAGGGGAGGAGAATCTGCTGTCAGGCTGTGGAAAAACGCTGCACTTGTCATTGCTGATGACCAACATGCCCCGCAGGACATCGGTTTCCAGCCGGGTCTGAAGACCCGCCGGGCACAAGACGGTGTGAATGTAGTGCTGGGACAGAAGACTAGCCGACTGTCCGGTCGGCAGTCACTGAGCGGACGATCTCGGTGAGTTGTTCGATCCGAAACGGTTTGTGCAGGACACGGACTATGCCGGCTGCCTGCAACTGCTCCGGCTGGAGCGTGACCTCCCAACCCGTTACCAGGATCACCGGGATGCCGGGGGCGATCTCTCTGAGGCGTCTGGCCACTTCAAGTCCGGAAGCCACCGGCATGGCCAGATCAGTCAGAATGATATCGAATTCATACTGCTCAGCCAGTTTCAGACCTTCGGTCCCCGATCGGGCCGTTTTGATCTCGTAGTCCAATGACTGGCACATGGCCGTGATGAGATCCAGGATCACTGTCTGATCATCAATAGCCAGCAATCTCAGCCTGCCCGGCGGCTGACGGTCAGGCTGAGACGGTTGCTCACTGACCGGGAATTTGAACGACATATACGAGAGTTGAGCGGACCCTTGATCGACGCAACAT
>JAUWIB010000075.1 GCA_030605565.1 bacterium | reverse complement strand
GGACCGGTGAAAGCCAGAGAGTAGCTGCCGTCGGACGGATCGATTTGGTACACTCTCCCTCCGGTGGCGCCGTAAATTCCGCAGTACAGCCAGGTTCCATCGAAGGCGAGCCCTGAGGCCCCCTCGGGGATGGGATAAGTGGCAACAATCGACCAGTCGCGGGACCCGCGATCGGCGGCATCGGAGGAGACAGCCGCGACGGCGCCAAGCACAAAGACGCAGCATGTGATCATAGAGAAGATTTCTTTAGCAGTTTTCATCAGGGACACTCCTGATTGAGGTTTGTATAGACCACGAGAAATTGAGGAACACCAGGATGGCCCGGCGTACCATTGGCAATATAGTCAATGAACAGGTTTCGTCAATGCCTTGTTTTGACTATCGATTCCCCCCGCGGATTACTCACACCCCGCCAACGGCGCGGGGCCGCTGATATCCATTCATGGACACTCCACACTATTAGCTCAGGCTATTTGACTCACAATAGGTGACAAAGGCGATTTTGTCAAAGGGGGAATCCCGGAAATGGCACACGGGCGCCGCACTCAGCGGGTGGGTCTGTATGTGAAGAACCTACCAGCCGCTTCCTTGGTGGGGTACCGTAGTTTCAATAATAGAATTCCTGTCTTTCTCAGCAAGGATGCAAGCCGACGTAATCGACATTTATGTTGACTCAGCCCGGAGGTCAAGGTTTCCTCATCTAAAGAAGAAATCGTCTATACCTTCAGCGGACGGTTGAGCGAATGGTTCCGATTCGCATGAATAAAGCTCTCTGTGCCGGGTAGTACTTCCGAAGGTTAGAAACTGGAAAGGAGCGCCGATGTCAACAATGTTCTGGGTTTGGGTGACGGCGGCTGTTGTCTTCATGATACTGGAGTTGATGACGCCGACGTTTGTCTTTGCCTGCTTTGTGGTGGGTTCGATAACAGCCGGCGTGTACAGCTACTTTTACCCTGAGAGTTATTACTGGCAGGTCGGTATCTTTATCGTTCTGACCGTCGGTCTTCTGCCGCTGACCAGAACGCTGGCCAGGAGAATCACCAAAGAGTCCCCACAGAAGTCGAATATAGACGCCCTGATCGACAAGGTGGCGCTGGTAACAAAAGCCATTGACCCGGACCTGGGCGGTCAGGTCAAGATCGAGGGCGAAATCTGGCTGGCGCGCGCCGACGAGTTCATTTCGGAAAACGAGAAGGTCATAATCGTCAGTATCTCCGGTACCAAAGTACACGTGGAGAGACTGACCGAAGGAAAGGAGTAAGACATGAACCCGGCAATTATGGTAGCTTTGGGGGTGCTGGCGTTGTTCGCCTTTATCCTGGTGTCGATGTCGATTCGAATTATCCGCCCCTTTGAACGGGGTATGATAGAGCGGTTGGGCAAATACCAGCGGATACTCGATCCCGGTCTGAACATGATCATGCCGTTTGTCGATACCGTCATCAAAGTCGACATGCGCGAGGTGGTACTCGATGTGCCACCGCAGATGGTGATCACCCGCGACAACGTCAATGTCGAGGTCGACGCCATTATCTACGCCCAGGTAACCGACCCGGTGCGGTCGCGCTACGAGATCGCTAACTATATTATCGCCGCGACCAAGCTGGCCCAGACCAACCTGCGTAACGTCATCGGTGAATTGGATCTCGATGCCTGCCTGTCGTCGCGCGATACCGTCAACGCCCAGCTGCGCGACGTTCTCGACGAGGCGACCGACAAGTGGGGCGTGCGGGTCAACCGTGTCGAGATGCAGCGAATCGATCCGCCGCGCGACATCACCGACGCCATGAGTCGGCAGATGAAGGCCGAGCGTGACAAGCGCGCCACTATCCTCGAGGCCGAGGCGATCAAACAAGCGGATATCACCAAGGCTGAGGGATACAAACAGGCAAAAATCCTCGAGGCCGAGGGCAATGCGGAGGCTGTGCGCAAGAGAGCCGATGCCGAGATGTATCGTCAGGAAACCGTGGCCAAGGGCGAAGCTCAGGCTATCCTGAACGTCTTCAACGCCATCCATGCCGGTAAGCCCGATGAAAAACTCATCACGCTCAAGTACCTCGAGATGCTGCCGAAACTGGCCGAGGGCGAAGCTAACAAGATCTTCATGCCGATTGAAGCTTCCGGGATCATTTCATCGCTAGCCGCCATGGTGGAAGGTATCAAGACCGATGGCGGTGCTGCGAAAACCCAACCGAGCCCGACACCGGCCGGTGACGGCGCTTCAGCGTAGCTTCACCACCACGAGACAATGTGCAAGCCGGGTGATTCATGTCACCCGGCTTACGCTTTTTGTGGATTGCCATTGTGCGGCAGAAGAAATCTCGCCGTTGCCAGGGGTACCAGCGGCATGAAGTACTTTTCCCAGGTGAGGTACGAGAACGGCATTAGCAGCAGGAACGACAGGATGCACAGATCCAGGAACAACGCATAGTCCAACCTGTGATCTTTCAATCTGAGATAGGCATCTCTTACCACCGAAAGCAGTACCGGCAGGCCGAACAGAAATCCGACGTAGAAGACGGACGAGACCGGCCAGGCGTCACCACCCAGCCCGACGAGAGATCGGTTCAGAAGTCCGACTGTATGGGTGCCTGCCTCGACAGCCGAGGTGGAAACAGTAACAGGAAATACAAAGTAAGACACCGATACTACCGCGGCCACGAGCCATAACCTGTAGTCAGAGTAAAAACGACGCCAACGTATCAGCACAACCGGCAAGAGGTACCAAAACAGTTGGCTGATGTACAGAACAAACGCCGACGGATGATAGCGAAAGGTCTCGGCCGCGTAGAACTGTTTGCGGAGGTTGTCAGGATGAACATCACCCCACAGCCAGAAAAGCAGCAGCAATGGCAGACTGGAGAGAACTGTCGCCACCAGCATGGACCGTGGCGTCGTGTCCCTGCGGTGGTACCACTGTATGATGAAGAAAATCATGGCGGCAAGAAACACGAAGGCCAGATACTGACGGCAGAGCATGGCGGCGGCCAGCATCAGAGCGAACCAGACCGGTCTGCCGCGATTCATGGCCAGGCACGCGGCCACCATGAACAGAATAGCCGACATGTCCGTGAAAACGAACAGTGAAAAACCGATCATGTAAGGATGCACAATGACAAAGAGGGCGCCGAGGATAGCCGACCGCCGCGAGTCGAGCAACTTTGTCAACAAGATGAATAGCAGCAGGTAGGTTATCACTGCCAGTAACAGCGAAAGCAGACGCAACCGTTCGATCTCGAACCCGACCAGCCGTCCCCACAAGCCATACATGATGAACGGCAGCGGCGTCGACATTTCGTCGTATTTGGTAAGGGTTGTCAGACTGATTTCATCGCCGAACAAACGCACGGTCTCAACGAAGTGCCACTCATCACCCCAGGTCGGCCGATCCAGCCCGACGCTGACGGCCAGAACCGCCTGGAACACAATGATACCGATGGTGAAGAGCATCAGCAGTCGATTGTTACGAAGCACTGGTTACTCTCCGCCTGTCACCATGTCGGCTGTTGAAAAACGCCGCAATCGTCATTGCGAGGCCACGCGTTTCGCGCGGCCGTGGCAATCTCTAGGCGGCTGACCCATGACAATTGGAGATTGCCGCGCTTCGCTCGCAATGACGGAATCATCACTTTTTCAACGACCTGCCAGGTCGGCTTTCATGGGAAAGGTGGTGTTAGCCACACCGCTTATGCAATCGTTGCAGGGCATCCACCACTCGCTTCTGTGTTTTCTCGGACATACCGGCATACAGCGGCAAGGTAATCGACAAACGGTCGGCGATGTAGGAGTTCGGATAGTCGTGAGGAGCGATCCCATACTTGTTGCGGTAGTATCCCAACGTGTGTACGGCGTGCGTCCCTTGACGCACCGCAATGCCCTCGGCTTCGAGTCGGGCCATCATCCGATTCCGGTCACGGTTCAGACGAGCGACGAGTTCCCAATCCGGAGGCTCCGTGGCGCCAAAGTCGAATTGATCGGCGCCGAACAAACAGACATACGATTGGTAGGCGTGGACCATCCATTCAGGCGTTTGCGGCAACCGCAGGAAAGATACATCTTTGAGCAATTGATTATAACGAATGGCGGCTTCTTTTCGCTGGTCAAGAACCGTTCGCACCTTACCCATCTGTACAACACCCAGAGCGCCCTGAATATCGGTCATGCGGTAGTTGTAGCCGAGCATGTCGTAATCCGGCAGCAAGGAGCCGCCCTCGTTGAGGTGTCGCTCAAGATCGGTCTGTGACGCGCCATGGTCACGCATCTTGACGATCTTGTCGGCCAGTTGTGCGTTGTCGGTGATGACCATACCGCCCTCGCCGGTGGTGACGGCCTTGCGCGGATGAAAACTGAAACAGCCAGCCAGGGCTTCGGTGCCGGCATGATGAGTATCCCGACGCGCCCCCAGCCCGCAGGCGGCGTCTTCGATGACAGTCACGTTATGCTCATTCGCTATTGCGTTGATTGCGTTCATGTCGGTGCACAGCCCGAACAATGATACCGGTATGACACAGCGAGCCGACCGGCCCCGGGCAAGAGCCTGCTCCAACAGCGATGGATCCATGGTGAAGGTATCCAGGTCGATGTCGACGAAAACCGGTCGCGCCCCCGTGTACTCGACAGCGTTGGCCGTGGCGATGAACGTGAATGATGGCAGCAGAACCTCATCGCCGGGACCTATCCCGGCGGCACATAGCGCCAGATGCAAAGCCGTGGTACCCGAGGTAGTGGCTACGGCGTATCGACTGCCGGTGAACTCGGCCATCATTTGTTCAAACTGAGCTACTTGCGGTCCCTGCACCACCCAGCCGGAGCGCAGGACTTCCCGGATTGCATCAACCTCGGCCTGGTCAAAAGCCGGTTTGGTTATGGGAATATCAGGATAGGATGTGGTTTTTGATTCAGTGTGCGATTTCATACGGAACGCCTATTGTTGCTCACTCGAGATTTTCAGTGTCGGCCACTGCCCCGTGGAAGCGCCGCATCCCAAGATCAGGCTCTACGGATGTGAATTCAACTAAAACCGGGCGTACTGGGCATGTTGAAAAAGTCCCGGAAAACAGTTGCGGCGGGTCTTGTCTCGCTGGAAGCGGGATGTGACCTGTCGCCCTTCGAGCCTTGTCATACTGGCGAAAGCCAGTATCCAGTCTTCGAATACAAAACTGGATGCCGGATCAAGTCCGGCATGACGAGGATGAAGGATCCAACACAACTGCGCACAAGGTATATCAACAAGCCCTGCTGTGTGGATGAAAACCTGTCGCATCGCATTCCTTAGCCAGGTTCGGACTGAAGTCCGAGCCGTTTTTTGCCGATAACTTGGGTGTGTCGGTCATAGGATGTGCCGGCCGGAGTTTTCATAACGTGCAGAAACAATGGAGTTTTTCTTGCAACCTATCCCGTGCGAATCCAACCGATCTGATATCAATCTCCCAATCAAGGGCAAGCGTATTTTCATCACCGGTGGAGCCGGATTCATCGGCTCAACCCTCGTTGCGCGATTGATCGAGGATAACGAAATTGTCGTGTATGACGATTTTCGGCGCAACTCAATGACCAATCGGTCTCTGATAAATCATAAGAACCTGAAACTCATCAAGGGATGTATCCTGGAATATCCGCAGCTTCAACAAGCCATGCGCGGGGCGAATATCGTTATCCACTGTGCCGCCATCGCCGGGATCGATACGGTCATCAAGAGCCCAACCGAAACCATGAGAGTGAACATGGTCGGGACAGCCAAGGTTCTCGAAGCCGCCCACACTCTGTCGGGTTTGGAGAGGTTGGTCGATTTTTCCACCAGTGAAGTGTTCGGGCAGACGGCCTTTCGTGCGGAGGAAAATGACATCACTCACATAGGTGCGGTGGGTGAAGCACGGTGGACCTATGCCGTGAGTAAACTGGCCGGAGAGCACCTGACCAAAGCCTATCATCAGGAATTCGGAATGCCGACCGTGACTGTACGTCCGTTCAACATTTACGGGCCGGGGCAGGTGGGCGAAGGCGCCTTGACTACATTTATCCGACAAGCTTTGCTTGGCGAGGACATCCAGATACATGGTGACGGTAACCAAATACGGGCCTGGTGCTATGTGGAAGATTTAGTCGACGGTATCATGCTGGCGCTGTCACATCCGAAGGCAATCGGGGAGTCGTTCAATATCGGCAACGCCCGCGCTGTGATCACTATCTATGGTTTGGCGCAGACCGTTGTCAGAGTTCTGGGATCGAAATCCAATATCTGTTTTGTACCCAGATTGGGACCGGATGTCGAACTGCGGGTGCCCTCAATCGAAAAGGCGAGACAGCTTTTTGCATTTGAAGCGAAAGTCGACCTGGAAGAAGGTATCCGGCGAACTGCTGAGTACATGCGGACTCTCTCTGAACATGCTGCTGTCACTGAGAAGCGCAGTCTCGAACTTATCGGCTCCTGCACTCAATCCGGGTGGTGAACAAAAGCCTGCACACCGATCACCCGTCGGAAGGAATCAGTCTCTCCGCAAAACCACGAAGAACAACACCCGAGGCAATATTGACCGGTGGCAGTTCCTGCCCGAGGAGGTGACGGCGGATCATCAGATCCGGCTCATTGAATCCCGCCATGGCTCGCATGGAGGTCGTCCCTGAATAGCGAGGGTTGATCTCGAACACGTAAACATTGCCGTCAACCAGACGACACTGAAAGTTCACCGGACCACGCGCCCCCAGTGCCAGGGCGATTCTTTCACATGGTTGTGTAACATTAGGGAAGGGACCTATCTCTCCCTGAGAGATGCCGCTACTGATAGCCAGCACGGTTCCCAGTTCGCTGCGTCCGGTGCGATTCAGTATCTTGATGCGATTGCTGAGAGCCGACATGATGAACCGTTTGACGGCAAGACTGCCGATCAGCTCGCCATCCATGTCACACAGGACGCCAACAGTGTATTCTGAATCGGAATCGCCGATGTATTCTTGTGTTATGAAGGCCTCTACTTGTTTCAAGAGATAGCGGCTCACGATGCGGAGGTCATCGCCGTCCTGGGCAATGAACACGTTATTAGAACCACCGCTTTCGACATGAGGTTTGCACACCACCGGGAAGTAGTCGATATCGTGGTAGTTTGTCTCCGAGGTAATCAGGGTTGTCCGGGGGACCGGGAAACCGTGGTGCTTGAGGAAATCCATGGTGTTGAGTTTGTTCATACACAGATGGATAACCTCCGGTGTGTTGATCGGCAACAAGACGCCCAGTTTACGGAAGACCTCGGAGTTTTCAGACATAACCTTCAGTTCCGGCTCAGAGCCGTGAAACAGCACCTTGACATCGTTGATCCGAATCAACTGGGTCAGGGCATCGAGGTAATCGGAATCATCGGCACGGGGAACCACCTGGAATCGATCCACCAGAGCGCGTCCGAAGCTGAACGGAGTTGTGTCGGTGCCGATTATGTGGTAGTCAAGGTCGGACAACAGCAGCGCCTTGAGGATTTGCATCCCGTGGCTGCCGCCACCGATCCCCGTGATCATGACATTTATGGGATGGCGGCTCATAGTCTAAGCAAAGTTGCCAGCACCCGGAACGAGTTCCACCTGCGGATAGGATCTCAAAATGAATGTGGGCGTGGCGCCTTCTTTCAGAACGGAGTGGATGATATCATCGTGCGAGTAGTAGGAGCATATGACCAGGACGTAGTCGTCCAGCTCCCGCAACTGCCCGCGCGGCGAAACCGGGATGTCAAAACTGACCAGGTGGCGTCCCCATTTCAGGGGACCGTCATCGATGGCGCAGAGCACTCTCTCAGGATCCACGGCCCCGGTGGTCAGCAGTTCCAGAGCGTGGGTGTTCGCGCCGAAGAGGACCACTGCTTTCGCGTCGGCTTCCGCTACGAGTAGCGCCTCAGCCACCATGCGATATGTGGCCCGGCTGCGATGAATGCCCTGTTCATAGGTTGATTTCATCAGGGCTACTGTGCGGGTGTCCGGTATGGCGATGTTCCTCGGAAGTGTGCCGTCAATTTGGCCGGGTAGCAGCGCAGTGGCCGTGAGCAGACCCTTGTGGGATTCGGTCATGACTCGCTCAAAACCAGCCGCCTCCAGAACCGACGTGAGTGAATCGTCACCAAAGTAATTGGGATGCTCGGGGACGAAACTGCCGAGGATCGCCTCGGCAATCCTTACCTGTCCGTCGGGCACAGCGATCACCACAGCACCGCCGGGTTTGAGCGTTCGCCCAACCTCAACCAAGAACTCGACAGGATCCGGAATATGTTCCAGGACATTGCGAATCAGAACCAGATCGAATTTCTGCGGATCGAAGAGCTTCGATGAGAAGTAGTCGTTGTGAATCAGGAGACCGTATTTTTCCTGGGCAATTTTCGCTGCCGGGCTTGGTTCGCAGCCAGTCACCGAGAAGCCGTCTTGTCGCAGATCATTCAGAAGCGAGCCGTCGTAACACCCAATCTCCATGGCAGATGACCCTTTCGGCAAGGCCAGGTCATCAATCAGCATCAGGTACCGTTCACGTTTCGAATCTGAGGGCGCGCCCATGGCCACCGAGAGGTTCGAGCTTGTGTAGGTTTCATCGTAGAGTCTGGCGGCCAGTTCCACGGGGGATGGCTGTATCAGGCTGCATGATCCGCAGGTGTGGCAGAATCCAAGCACGATATCATCGCGGGGAATACGGGCTGCAATTTCGGGCGCAACCACCGGACCGCCGCATATGGGGTACTGCGACAAGGTGTAGATCGAGTCAACGGCGGTGGAACGACAGATACAGCACCGAGGTTTGTCTGGCTTGTTGGTCATGTGTGATACGTCCTTTAGTAATACAAATCCTTGTCATATTCGCGTACTTCAACACTGAGTTCCTCAAACACATTGTGTTCGATCATATACCTGTAGAACTCAGACTTGAACCCGCGCTGCAGGCGAGATTCCTCTTCGTACCAGGCACGATTGATATATTGCAGGATCTGCTTTCCCTCGACCAGATCGCGATAGATCCGCATGTATTCCGGTATGGCCAGGGTGACATCTTCTTTTTCAATCGCCCACTTTCGGGATTCAGCGCCAAGTTCGTCGATTTCGCCGTTGTTCTTCATCTCAATACAGCGCTCAATCCGGCTCTTGAAATTCTCTTTGGTGATATGAATCACCGGCGGATTGCCGCGCAGGCGGTCGAACAGAGCGGTGTGATAAACAAGTACCGGAATCTCCCAGCACATCATCTCCACCCCGAACAGACCGTAGGTCCCCACCCCTACCTGATCAATTGCGTAATCACCATAGGCATAAATCTCACGCGCCTTGGCGGGCGCCAACTGGCTGACATACAAAACCTCGATAGGCATGCCCTCATCCCGGCACTCCTTGAGAAGTCGCATGAGTATCGCCGAACCTTTCTTGAACTGATTCGACGGGGCGTGAACGAAGTAGGTCTTCTTCGGGTCCCTGGTAATAAGGTTCTTTTTCAAACAGGCTTGCTTACCTTCCAGACTCCATTGGGCGGTGTCGGCAAAACCTCGGACCCAGATTCCACGCGGAATGCTCTCGAGACCAATCAGAACATCGGCATACAAATTGATCGCCTTGTGAATCTGATACTGCTGCCGTGTGATAGCATACGGTCGTGGTGGTCGATGCCCCAAAAAGCGGGCCTGCTGATACATTATCCACTCCACACCACGGGCATCACTGCCCCAGAACGAAAACAGAATCTTCTTTCCTTTTTCACGAAGCTCTTTCAGGTCTCGCAGGTCAGGATAGAGTGAGTGCGCGAAGTGAAAGTGAAAGATGTCATACTTGTCGATCGCCTCACGCGCAAACTTGTCGATGGCGCGGTTGCGATCTTCCGGCGACATGTTGCTGACGTTCAAGTTGACATCACACTTATATTGCAGCCAGGAATCATAGTAGTTGGCGCTGGTGGCATTCACATTGTCCTGTCTCAGATGCCGTGTAATCCGCTCTATACACCCAGCAATCTCGAATGGCGCGTGCAGCACTTTTTTGTCAGCTAAAGGGCCCGAAGGGTCTTTCGTGAGAGTGGCTGACGACTCCGGCGACGACGCATCTGCCTGCACGAGCCTGGCTGTAACGGCGCCATCAACGGTCGGCGCGCCACACGATTGCGCCTCGCCGAGGAGCAGTTTCACTTCCTCGTTTTCCGGGTACCGGGTTGCCGCCATCTCCAGCAGATTCTCAGCGCCGCCCAGATTGTCGGTTGCTTTGAGCAGTTCGCAGAAGTTGAGAACACCGTCGAGATAAAACGGATCGATGCTCAGGCATTGAGAGAAGTAGCGGGCCGCGTGATCAATCTGCTTTTCCTTAAAGGCAATCACACCCAGATTATTGAGCGCCTCTTTGTCCTGGGGGTCATCCTTGACGGCAGCCAGAAAACGATCCCTGGCTTCGGCAACGTTGCCCTCGGCAACAAGTGCTTCACCTTCCGTGGTCAGCTTCGTGGCCAAATGACAGTGACCTCCGTACTACTCCGTGCTTCACGCTACCGATGGCGACCCACGATGGACGGGCGTCTGCCGTCCGGAATTTGCACTGGTCGCCCCGGCTTCTGGTATCGCTTTATCTTAGGGTTGTCCGATGCCCGGTCCAAGTTTTAACATCCGGTAGCTGAACGGGATCGTCCGGCTTGACGGCACACGCAAAAACCGGTTGCCCGGACCTTCGCCTCGTTCTATCTTGTACCATTAACCGGTTATGACTACTAAACTGCCGATATCCATATTTGGCGCCGCGCTGTTGATCGTCGGCATCCTCGCCGTGGTCTTCTTTGACGGCATAGCGCGACTGTTCCATTTCATAAGTCCCGATGGTATCATACACCCATCCACCCTGCTCGAACTACGGGTTGTGCTAACCTCGCTCGGTTTGGTCGGGCTTTACCTGTTGTTCAGGGATAACGCTAACCGACGTCTGGCAGGGTTGGATCGAGTCGTCAATAACATGTCGCCGGGAGCTTTCCTCCTGCGTTTTTTCGCCATTGGACTAATCCTGCGAGTCTTGGTGGTTGCCTTCATGGATATCCCCATGTACATCGACTACCGGGGTTATGACGAGCTCGCCTGGGCCTGGGCGCAAATGGGTGGCTACTACAACGGCGAACATCTGACCGGTTACTATCCGGTAGGGTATCCGTTTTTTTTGTCACGGCTGTATTTGATCTTCGGACATAATCCGATCGTCGGTGCTGTTGCTAACGTTTTTCTGAGTCTCTCCATCAGCTACCTCAGCTACCTGATTGCGCGGCGAGTGTTCGACGAAAAAACGGCTCGCTGGACCGCCCTTATAATGTTGTTCTTCCCAAGTCAGATACTGTTCGTGAATCTGCTGGCCTCGGAGATGGTTTTCGCACCTCTGTTCCTGCTGTCGATACTTTCGGTCCTTATCGCCGTTGAACGACTGCGCGGCAGGTGGTGGTTGCTGCTCGCCGGCGGTGTTGCTCTCGGACTAGCCACCCTGACCAGGGGGTTGACACAGGTTTACTGGCTGCTGCTGATACCGGTGTTTTACATGCGCACACGCTCCGGGAGCAAAACTGCGCGCGACACCATTCTCATGCTGCTCGGCTTTGTGATCGTCGTCACGCCCTGGATATTGCGTAACCATCATGCTGTCGGTCGCGCCCGAACCAGCACCAATGGCGGGATCAATTTCATGATCGGCAACAACCCGTCAAGCGGCATGGGCTGGATCGAGGTTGACACGGTCGAGTTCAACACCCACGACGCCACCCGTGAGGCCTACATCGACAGCGTCGGCTGGCAACGCGGCTGGACATACATCAAGGCGCATCCTCTGCGGTTCTTCAAGCGCGGTTTGCTCAAGGTGGGATACTTCTACGCCGGCGATCTGACCGGGATTCATTATCAGTTCAAGCAAGCTGCCGAAAACGATCGACTGGACTGGTCGGTACTCGTTGCTTTGATCAGCCAGGGATACTACCTGATGGTACTGTTGTTTGGCGCTTTGGGGCTGGTTATCTATGGGCGCCATCGGGACTGCCGTTCACCGGGGGGATATCTATTATGGATGACGATACTGTTCTGGACCGGTGTGCATTTCGTATTTTTCGGCCATGCCCGCTTCCATTTTCCAATAATGCCGATGGTCTCGGCTTTTGCCGCGCTATACATTGTAAGAACCGTTAACCTTCAGAAAGATGAACCGGCGTGTTAAGGGTCTGTCGGGATGCTGTTTTACTTGAGTTTCCACGCCGATCTGTCGATAATGAGAAAGATGCAGCATTAGACACAAGAGGTGAGCACTACTGATGAACTACCTGATCACCGGCGGAGCCGGGTTTATTGGCTCCAACATCGCCACCCGACTGGTCGAGAAGGGCGAGAGCGTCCGGATCCTGGACAACTTTTCCTCCGGCCGCCGCGAAAACACTGCGGCGCTTCCGGATGCAGTCGAGATAATCGATGGCGACATTCGTGATTACTGGACGGTGGTCAAGGCGGTCGAGGGAATCGACTACGTCCTGCACCAGGCGGCGCTGCCTTCGGTCCCGCGTTCGGTCAACAACCCGCTGACCTCGAACGCCGTGAATATTGACGGTACGCTCAACGTGCTGGAAGCGGCGCGTCATGCGGGCGTGAAGAAGTTCGTCATGGCGTCGTCCTCGTCGATCTACGGCGAGTCCGTGGAGTTGCCCAAACACGAAGGCATGGAACCCAGCCCGCTCTCACCCTACGCCGTTACCAAACTGACCTGCGAGCATTATCTCCGCGTCTACTGGGGGTTGTATCAGTTCCCGACGGTGGCGCTGCGTTACTTCAACATTTTCGGACCGCGTCAGGATCCCGGCAGCGAGTATGCGGCCGTCGTTCCCAAGTTCATCATGGCCCTGTTGAACGGCCGACAGCCGACCGTGTTCGGCGATGGCGAACAGTCACGCGACTTTACGTACATCGACAACTGCGTCCAGGCCAATATCCTCGCTGCCACCAACGAACAGATGGTCGGTGACCAGTTCAATGTCGCTTGTGGTGGTCAGTTTACGCTCAACCAACTGCTGGACAAGTTGCGCGAGATCATCGGCGCCGACATTGCGGCCAACTACGCCCCCGTCAGGCAGGGCGACATTTTGCATTCCTACGCCGCTATCGACAAGCTCAAGGGTTTCGGCTACGATCCCCAGGTCGGTTTCGACGAAGGCCTTAGGCGCACGGTCGAATTCTTCCGGTCACAAGTGAATTTTGCATAACCCTTGACAACAGCTCGGCAGATTGCGAGCTTAGTAAAGGGATATCACCAATGAGGGGCGGTATGTGTATCTGCTCGATGATGATCCTGATGGTGATGTCGCTCCGGCAATAATAACACTGAGTGCGGATGCGTTGAACGGCTAATCATGAGGAGAACAATGATGTCCAAACGTTCGATCATTCATCAGCTCCTTTGGGTTCCGATCGGAACTATGTTGCTATTTGTGCTATCGGCCTGTTCCGATTCTGGTCCGACAGCTCCCGACGTTAATCAGACTCAGCAGGCCGGTTGGTTCTGGCAGAATCCACTACCACAAGGGAATCTTCTTACCGACGTCAGCTTTTCCGATGCGAATAATGGCACGGCGGTCGGACTCACAGGCACGATTCTGCGGACAACTGATGGTGGCAATACTTGGGTGAGCCAAATAAGTGGAACTTCCCAAAAGCTTCGCGGCGTCAGCTTTGTCGATGCAAACATTGGTCTGGTGGTCGGAGAAGGGGGCACCATTCTGCGGACGACAGACGGTGGCAGCACCTGGGTGAGCCAGACAAGCAACACGACGCAGAGGCTTTACGGGGTCAGCTTTACCGATCAGAATTCTGCCACCGTGGTTGGGTGTTCCGGCACAATCCTGCGGACAATCGATTGTGGCGATACCTGGGTGAGCCAGACCAGCGGAACTTCCCTACTGCTTATCGACGTCAGCTTTGTCGATGAGAACATTGGTCTGGCGGTCGGAGACGGGGGCACCATCCAGCGGACGACAGACGGCGGCAGCACCTGGGAAAGCCACACAAGCGGAACGACACGAACTCTCTTCAGCATCTGTTTCACCGATGTGAACACAGGCATGGTCGTCGGGGACTATGGCACAATCCTGCGGACAACCGATGGCGGCGTTTCCTGGGCGAACCAGATGAGAGGCACGACGTCTTACCTTGGAGCAGTGAGCTTCATCGATGCGGATACCGGCACAGCGGTCGGGGGTTCGGGAACAATCCTCAGGACCACCGATGGTGGCTTGACCTGGGCGAACCAGACTTTCGACACCACGATTGCGCTTGACGGGGTTCACTTCATCGATGCCAATACAGGTACTGCTGTTGGGTGACCTGGCGTGATCCTGCGGACAACCGATGGCGGTACTACCTGGACCTACCAAACAAGCGGAACGACTTTGGGGCTTCATGGCGTCAGCTTTGCTGATGCAAACACGGGTACGGTGGTCGGAATGGACGGCACAATCCTGCAGACAACCGATGGCGGCACTACCTGGGTAAGCCTGGCAAGCGGCACATACGACAATCTTTGGGGCGTCAACTTTGCCGATGCTGAACGAGGCTACGTGGTCGGGGGCAGTGGCACGATCCTGCGCACTATCAATGGTGGCGGTTCCTGGGTGAAACAGAAAACAATAAGTTCGAAGGGTCTACGTGGGGTATGCTTTACCGATACAAATACCGGGACAGCGGTTGGGAGTTGGGGCACAATACTGCGGACAACCGATGGTGGCACTACCTGGGTGAGCCAGACCAGTGGCACAGACAACGCTCTTTGGGACGTCAGCTTTACTGACGCTGATAGAGGCACGGCGGTCGGATCACTTGGCACGATCCTGCGTACCACTGATGGCGGTGCCACTTGGGTAAGCCAGACCAGTGGCACTCAAGTTAGACTTGAAGGCGTCAGCTTCACCAATGCGAACATAGGCACGGCAGTCGGGGCTTATGGCACGATCCTGCGGACCACCAATGGTGGAGGCATGTAAAGAGTTTTTGCCCTCAGCAGTTTCAAAGGCGGGTGGCCCATCCATTCATGGTGGGACTAACACATCCCTTCGCAAACGATGGGCCACCTACAGTTGAGTTCTTGTAGGTCGAAACCAAGCCTGCCCTGAGCGCAACCGATGGGTTGTTTCGACAGTAATGTCAGGATCACAAGGATCCTGACCTACAAGAAATGGCTTGTTGAGAAACCCCGATAGCCGTCATTGCGAGGAGCGAAGACACTCGTGTCGTAGCGACGCGGCAATCTCAATTCGTTGGGCGACATGTAGTATGAGGTTGCCGCGCTCAGGAAGGAGCCATTTATGGCCTCGCAATGACGAGAAAAGGAACTTTCTCAACGACCCCCTAAAACGACAAACGAAAACCGAACTGGTTGATCGATTCATCCTCAAAGGTGGCAATTACCCGTTGCACGTTGAGACTGAACATGCCGGTGACCGGCTTGACCAGCGACAGCTCGATGTAGTGGTCACGATTGTTCATTCCCAGCGATTGATCGAACGGATCGGCGTATGAGTACTTCCAGTTAATATCAGCCGTGAACTCGAAACTAAAATCGGTGAAAAATCGAAAGGCGTTGATACTCACGATTTGCAAAGTCCGCCCGCGATCCTCGCCGGTATCGTCGTAGTTTTGATAAACCGAGATTTCGTTCGAGATCGGGAAGAACCCGAGTTGACCGGACTGTGATTCCCACGATGGGATCACCCCGGCTCGGGCGGTTGAGTCGGTTACTGTTGGTCCGATGACCAGCGTCATCGCCGAGACCATGCAGACGAGCAGGACAAGCTTGCGCATAGCGGACTCCTTTGTGGTTAGTGTTACAAGATGCGACCTCAATACTCTGGGGGAATATACACTTTGCCCCACCGACAGCAACGATCTTGTCCACGAAGCATGGAAAGCTGATGTTTTGCTCATTGATAACACATGGGCTAGATCAAAGGCAGAGCACGGTTGCCTCCAATGGGTTAGTCTGGCGGAAACTCAAACGTCTTGTGAAAGGGGGGAATCCCCGTCGGAAGACCAACACGCATGAAGAAACGCGCGAACGCTTGCGAAAGATGCTCACGGTAAGGAGAAAGTAAGCGAACTCTCTTCTCAAGGTTTTCTGCATAACCCTTGAGGCTTGGCAATGGAATGCTGAATGTTGATAGGAAATCCACTACCAGATAGTTATCACCGAACTGACCAACCCGGCAAGGGCCGAGCAAGTGTGCCCCTGGCGTGTAACCCCTATTTAGTGCCTCTTGGCCTTTTGGATTTTTGAAAAACGGGTTCTTGTCGGCATATTTGTCGAGTGTAAAAAGTGGGCATACGATGACGAGGTCCAGTTTGTCCTGCACCAAATCACAACTCTGGCTTAGAACAATCACGTTATATTCTATAGATTCAGCCGAAATCTCTTCCTGAGAGAGTGATCCAGAGTCCACAGGAACAAGAACAGGACATCTGGGAATGATGTCACCTTGTCGCAGTCCAGCGTCCGAGGAGATTACGTCATACCACTGTGAATCTGCCACCTCAGTCCCCTGATTCTGACGGCAGTCGGTGATGTAGGGAACTGGGCGCCCCTATCCGCCTACTCACTATTTTCACACGCACTCTTCTGCGCCTGAGTGGTTCAGGTGTAACTGGCTGGGGCTGGTCTATCATTGCTGCCATTATCTCCTCATCGGGGATGCCAGCCGGGTCAACGAGCCTGAGTGCCTCATTAAGTAGGGACGATGCGTCAGCGGGATCGCGGCCAGGCAACACAGATGACGAATCATACACGAATAGGTTGCACAAATTGCCGGTTAATGGGGCAGGAGTTGCTGCCGGAAAAGCCTGAAAGGTTGCCCATTCGGGGCCTCCGATTTCGTATACCTTTATCACTAGCCCGGGGGTAGACGACGTGTGAGCAATGACAGGCAGCCGTTCATCGTAATACTGAATTCTGCTGGTCGCTGTCTGTGAAGTCATTTGAACCGTTCCAGCAATTTACCCTCAATCATCTTGAAGAACCACTTGTGAGTAAGTTCATGGGCCTCACCTAACCATGTCACAATCTCCGCGCCTGTGTTGGGTGCGTCTTCACCTGCGGCTTGAACCTGAGTTTCCCACACTAACGCCGGCGCGCCGTCTTTCACACCTCTCAGGAATCTAACATAAAGTGCACCTTTGGGTGCAAGGCTCGGGAATGTCAGTCGCATGTCAAGATTGATTGGAGTGCTACTGACTTTAGTCGTTTCAAATAGACCGGCTCCAAGCGAAACATCAATCTTTAGGCACTTATTGAGAAAAGCAAAAACATCTTCCTTCTCGAAATCAAAGTCTACAGAATCTATATATCGCAAGATCAGAGTATCCACCGCCAGCACCTGACCAGCTTCTGCGTAAGCATCAAGTAGTGTCTGTGTAACTACCTTAGCCTTGTCATAGAATTCACCCCACACATATTCATTTGTGTCGTTCAGAGTCATTATTCCCGGACCAATTTGGACCAGAGGCCAACCACCTTCCTTTGTACGGAAACGGTGCTGGATTACATACGCCGCAAGCTCGTCCGGGATGGAAGCCTGCATTAGTTGCTCGGGAATTGGATACGTATCTTTCAGCCGATCATAGATTCTACCAACTAGTAACTTATAGTTGGGGTCTGTCTTAAGTCCCTGATCGTTGGTAGTCAAACCCCACCGCAATTCAAAAATTGCTTCGATCAGCGGCTTGTTGTTCAAAATCGTAAAATCAACTGTATTAGTGTCGTTCATGTATCAGTTTGTCCTGCTCTTTGTACCCTGAAGCTACATATTGGTTCGGCATCAAGACCTTAGTTCTTGAGAGAATCTCAGGTTCCAGTCTGCTCAAAATTACAGAACTACAATCCTATCCGTCCGACTATTCTACTACATTTAACCACGTTTCTTGAGGATAAGCTACGTTGAAACTCTCGTCAATGATAGAATACTGTGATTCTCGAATATTGTTCACGGCTTCTGGTAGCTACCGGTCATATTGTTGGTCAACAAATCCTCCAGAGTCTTCTGGATCGAACGGTTAGTATAGCCCAACTCCTCTCGGGCTTTCATCGAAGAATAAGCCCAGTCGTAATCGAGCAAGCGTATCAAGTCCGGATAAACCGACACCTTGCCGCGTCCGGTCAGTTTGGAAAAGAAGACCGAGGCTCGCGCCGCCGTGTTCAGAAACGGTCGGGGAATTCGCAACAGGTGGGGAAGCCTTCCGAGGATCGAGGATATATCCAGAAGCAGATCGCGCACGGAGATATTGTCACCGGCCAGTATGTATCGCTCGCCCGGCCTGCCCTTTTCGAGCGCCGCAATAACGCCGGGAGCAACATCGCGAAGGTCGACCAGGTTGACGCGGTTGGGCAAATCGGGGAGCATCCAGCGTCCCAGTTTCTTTTTCGCTTTGCCGGCATCGTCGCCCGTGCGGGACGGCGCTACAATGACCGACGGATTGACGATCACCAGTTCAGTATCGCACTCACCGGCGGCTTTTTTCAGTTCCATTTCAGCCGCGTGTTTGCTGAGAATATAGGGGATGCGCAGGTGGTCGAGATTGAATTCGTAGTTCTCATCAATCAGATCATTTTCGCTCAGCGCTGTCGCCTGAGAGTTGCCCCGCCGCTTGCACGCGCCGACCGCGGCCACCGTCGAGACATGCACGAACTTCCTAACCCCGGCTTCGGCCGCAGCCTTGAACAGATTAACGGCGGCAATGGTGTTGATTGATGCGAACTGCGTCGGCCGATCCTGCCTGAAGTTCACCCAGGCAGCGGTGTGAATGACAGCATCGACACCCTCAACCAAAGAGGTGAAAGAAGCGCCCGCGTTCAGATCGCAAATCCGCTTTTCAAGTCCCACCGAGTCCAGATAGCCGGTGTCGGAATTCTCGCGCACTTGAGCGATCGGCTTTATGTCACGCCTGATAAGTTCGCAGACAAGTTGTTTGCCCAATGATCCGGAAGCGCCCGTGATTAGAATTTTGTTGTATGTCATCGACCCTTCAAAGCTGCCGATGATAAATATGGTTTACCAAACGGCCGTTTATTCATAGATTCACACATTCATAGTGTGATAAGCAATTGTGCGGTCATAATCAACGGCTTTTTGCAGAGAGACACATGAAGGCATGAAAAGAATCGCTTTGAGAATCTGGAACGGTTGGAAGAAAATCGCTCTGGAAATCGCCCGTTTCCAGACAGCGCTGCTCTTGACCCTGTTCTATTTTCTGATGCTGGCGCCGCTCGGCCTGGTTTTCAGGTTGTTCGGATGGGATCCGCTGCAAACCGGTCGTCGTCATCGCACAAAGAAAACCAATTGGAGTCCGGTCAGCGACAGTGAACCGGACCTCACTACGCTCCGCCGTCAGAGTTAGATATGCGAGTTCTCGGGATTTCATGTTTCTACCATGACGCCGCCGCCGCCCTGGTGGTGGATGGACAACTTGTGGCTGCCGCCGCCGAAGAACGGTTCACGCGTATCAAGCACGATCAGGAACTGCCTCGACAGGCCGCTGCGTTCTGCCTGGCCAAGGCCGGTCTGGCTGTTAACGACCTCGACCATGTCGTCTTCTATGACAAACCTCTGACCAAATTCGACCGCATCCTGACCGGCTACATAGCCACGCCCGGTCGGTCCTATCGCACTTTGCTCAAGGCGCTGCCGATCTGGCTGCGGCGAAAACTATGGACCGACATGGTCATTCACAAGGAGTTGAACTGGGACGGCCAGACGCTCTACGTCCCTCACCATCTGTCACACGCCGCCGGCGCCTATTTCGGTTCGCCGTTTGAACAGTCGGCGATTCTGACTATTGACGGGGTGGGCGAGTGGGCCACCGCCGCCTATGGTGTGGGTGAAGGCAACCGCGTACATCTGCTCTCGGAAATGCGCTACCCGCATTCGGTCGGCCTGTTATACTCAGCTATCACCTACTACCTTGGTTTCCAGGTGAACTCGGCCGAGTACAAGGTGATGGGGCTGGCGCCCTACGGCCGTCCTGACTATGCCGAGTTGATTGAAAAAGAATTGGTGACGATCCACGACGATGGCTCCATCCATCTTAACATGGACTATTTCGATTTTCACTTTGGCATCAGGATGACCGGTCGCAAGATGGAGACTCTGTTTGGTCAGCCCCGGCGCGATCCTGAGAGCAAGCTGGAGTCATTTCATAACAATATAGCGGCGTCAATTCAGGCGGTGACCGAGAAGATCGTCCTCAGGATGGCGCGTCACGTCCGTCGGGAAACAGGGTATTCACAACTGTGCATGTCGGGCGGCGTGGCCCTCAACTGCAAGGCCAATGGTCTGCTCCTGAAGGAAGGTATCTTCGACCAGGTGTACGTTCAGCCCGCTTCCGGTGATGCCGGTGGCGCCGTGGGCGCCGCTCTCTATGTCTACCACAAACTGACCGGCGATGAGAAACGTCCCCAGCCCGCCTTCGGTATCGGGCCGGAGTTCGCAGACGAAAAGATTCTTGAGTTCCTGCAGAACAACGAAGTTGCCTTCATCGACGCTACGCCGTCTGAGCAACTGAACCGTCTGGCCGAAGAAATCGCCGATGGTCACATCGTCGCTGTCTACCAGGGCGCGATGGAATTCGGTCCCCGGGCTCTCGGGTTTCGTTCGATCGTGGCCGACCCGCGCGACAACAGGATGAAGGAAAAGATCAACGCCGCCGTCAAATACCGCGAGCCGTTTCGTCCTTTCGCACCCGCTGTGCTGCTTGAGTACGCCTCTGAGTATTTCGACTGCCGGGAAGCTTCTCCATTCATGCTGTTCAACTACCGGGTGCACGATGCTAAGCAACAGATAATTCCTGCCGTTACCCATGTCGATGGTTCCTCGCGAATCCAGACGGTGGCTCGTGACGAAAACCCACTGTTTTACGATCTGATTGCCTGTTTCCATAAGCTGACCGGCCTTCCCGTGGTGCTGAATACTTCATTCAACCTGCGAGGTCACCCCATCGTTAACACGCCGCAGGAAGCGTTTGCCACTTTCTGTTCCGGCGGTATTGACTTTTTGCTGATGGGCCGATATCTAATAGATAAGCGACAAGTGCCGAGCGAGATTCAACGCCGCTTCCTTTTTAAGAAGGGGCTCGATTGATCGCATGGCAGTCAGGCAGTTAAAGTTTAGCCGGACAGGTTGAGTGTTATGTTCCGACGACTGCGGATTTTTTCCGAATTTTTCTACTTCCTGAAAACCTCCAAGAAATGGTGGTTGGGACCTATCCTGATCTTTCTGATACTGCTGTCACTACTGGTAGTATTCACGGAATCATCGGCCCTGGCGCCTTTCATCTATTCCCTTTTCTAAACTTCAGCACCGGACGATCCAATGCCAGCAAACCACGACTCACCCTCGTTGACGGTCAGGTTGGTCGGGGCGCTGCTCTCGATAATTATCTTTCTGGTCCTGGCCGAACTGGTTCTGGCGATTATCCAGCCGAACCTGTACCACCGCAATCAGTTTTTCCCTCAAAACCGCGACATAGATTTCCCGGAGGTATACCAGCGCGATGCACAACTGATGTGGCGCTTCCGACCGAGTATCACGACCACTTCGCGGCTGTTCAGCGACCTCAATTACACCATCAACTCAAGCGGCATGCGTGGTCCGGAAATAACCGAACCCAGGAGAGGCTACCGCATCGTTGCCCTGGGCAACTCATGTACCTTCGGCTGGGGCGTGGCTTTCGAGGACACATGGGCGCGCCAGTTGGAAATCATGCTGAACGAGCAGTTGCCCGACCGTGGTGTCGAGGTGATCAACGCTGGTGTGCCGGGTTACAGTTCACACCAGGGGAAACAGTATCTTAAAGGCGAACTGTTTTCGCTGGAGCCGGACATGGTGCTCGTCATGCTTGGCTTCAACGATCACTACCCGGCCGGACGCGGCAAGACCGACAGCGAACAGAAACTTGACAACGCCTTGCTGATTGGGGCGCAGAACATGCTGGCGCGCCTGAGGCTCTACCGACTCATCAGGAAGGCCTTCTTGTCAGTCTCAAAAGACGACGCTCCCGCCCGCCTCGACGACTTGCAGAGCGTCAAACGTGTATCCCTCGCGGAGTATTTCGCGAACCTTCGAGAGATCATACGGCTCTGTCGCGAAAACGGCGTGCAACCGGTACTCCTGTTGCCTCCGGTAGCTTCGTTGGAGAACTATTTCGACGGTGCTATCTCGAGTTTTCATCGCCTTCACGAGCTCTACCAAAATGAGATGGTTCGAGCGTCACAGTATGAGACTGCTGCTCTGGTGGACCTACAGCAGAAGTTCGATGATCACCACACCCTTTTCGACAACGCGACCAACGACCCCATTCACTTCAACCGCGAGGGCCACCGTGTCGCGGCGCGCGCTATCGCCGAGACCGTCGCCCCGTTGATCGCCACGCAATAAACTGCTGACAAAACCTGTACTCGTTACTATCATTCCCATCATGTCTGCTCGAGTCCAATCGAAGGCGTTTCGCCTCATAGCCGCGCTGATAACGCTCGTCGTTTTCATCGCCGTAGTCGAGGTTGCCGTTCGCATTATCGGCATCGACAGTTATTTCCAGAACCGCTTCTTCGTATTGAATCGCGCCCTGGATTACCCTGAAGTATTCAAGAAAGACCAGCAACTCTTTTGGCGTTTGCGTCCGGATCGTACGGTGACCTCGAACTTCTTTGAGGGCAAGAGCTACCGGATAAACTCGGTGGGGCTGCGTGGAGATGAGATTGCTCGACCGAAAACGAAGAAGCGCATCCTGCTGCTGGGCAACTCATGCACCTTCGGGTGGGGCGTTACCGACGAGCAGACCTACGGTCGGCAACTTGAGATGTTTCTGCAGGATGAATACGAAGTTGTCAACGCCGGTGTCCCCGGTTACAGTTCGCTGCAAGGGATACGCTTCCTCAAGCAGGAGTTGTTGGACCTTCAGCCGGACATTATTACTATCATGTTCGCCTGGAACGACCACTGGGCGGCCTCCAATCAGATTCCGGACAAAGACCAGCAGTTCCCACCGGTCATCGTGCTGACGATTCAGAACCAACTGTCCCGGCTTCACTCCTACCGCCTGTTAAAAAAAGCCCTGCTGACCCAGATGGAACAGAATCCGGATTCTCTGTGGGACCGTGATTCTGTCGTCTATCGTGTGAGCGCTCAGGATTTCGCGGACAATCTGGCCGAAATCTGCCGCACCTGTACTGATCGCGGTATCACGCCGATACTCGTGACCTCGCCGGCCCCCTCGCTGGATCGCTATGGTCAGAAGCGCCCCTTTGCTCCGGCCGTTCGGTTCCACCATGTTTACAATCTTCAAACGCGCGAGGTGGCCGAGATGCTGGACATCGCCCTGGTCGACGCGGCCGTCGAACTTGATCAGCATGGTGACGTCTACGATGACCTGCGACACGACTTCATCCACTTCAACGCGCGCGGCCATCGGATCATCGCCGAACTGTTGGCCCGGAAGATTCGCGAGCTTGAATCTCTATAACCGCCTAATCCTGTAGGGTGGGTCCGTCTTCGGACCCGCCTTTGTCGGCAGGTTTGAAGATAAACCTGCCATGCTACAACTATGTGCGCGGTGGACATCCTCGTACGCCGGTGCATGTCATGCTGAGCGCAGTCGAAGGATGCATCTTTTCTTGTAGGTCGAAACCCCTGGTCCGAAGGACCGTCCTGAGCGCAGTCGAAGTTACTATGGTATAGGGCAGACTATTGTTGATAATAAATGAGGTTGCCTGCGATGTTAAGAACTCAATAACGTGGTCGTCCTGTTTGGAGGGCGCCACAAAACATGGAGGTAACCTCGTGCG
>JAUWIB010000033.1 GCA_030605565.1 bacterium | reverse complement strand
CGAAATAACACCGATATTTGTAAGATCATGGACATATTGACCGATCAGACGACGATTTGAACGGAAAAAAACGTTACTAACGAAAACGCCCTACGATACCACAACTCTGTACGACGGCAATGTAGATTATGACACAGCCTGTTATTTGGGGATGACTCTTCTTACGATAGGATTGAATCCCGCTTGCACACCAAAAACGAATAGGGAGAAGGCGCGCACAGCGCGAAAAGCAGGCTGTGCCTGTTAGCGCTTCACCAAACTGTAGCTCAGCAGTTCGACCTCTCTTGAGAGATAGGTGCCGAACAAGGTCAGGCCGTATTCTTCGGCTCGAACAACACCAACATTGGGCGCCGCCCAGATCTTGCCGACGGTGCCGAAGATCGGAATGTGCGCTCGGTAATAGTAGCAGTCAAAGGTACCGGCCGGAACCGTTATCGACGTACTGATCGACTCAACGGTGACGGTGATATCGTACACTGGATAGCTCTCCCCAGGGTTGGCCGGATACTTGAGCATCAGCGCCTCCGGCGCACCAGCCGAATCGGTCCACGCCCACGCACCATCCTCTTTGTTGGTCCACAACGAACTGTCCGCACCGGCGGTGTCGCTCACCATGAGATACCAGGTCCAGTCTGCAATCATAGAATCACCCACGACGGTACCGGTAGCCGTGTATTCGGCTGTCGTCTGACCGGACTCGTTATACTCGGTCACGAATGTAAGCCACTGGTTGCCGATGGCCAGTGGCACAATGACTGAATCGACCACAACCGACGGACACGGCAGTGGATCGGGACCGCCGGTGAACATGTAGTCGACCAGGTAGACCAGGTCGGAGATGTCGATCGTACTGTCGCCGTTCAAATCAGCTTCTTCCGTGCACGGTGGTGGCGGACCGGCGGTGAACATGTAGTCGACCAGGAAAACCAGATCGGCGATGTCGATGACATCCCCCGCGCTGTAATCGACGTTTCCTCTTAGCGGTTCAATACAACAGCGTTCAGCCCGAATTATGCCAACCAGGCAAACAACTGTTATCAACAGCAAGCCAAGGAACAAAGCTGGTCTTCTCATCTATCCTCCGAGCATGTCCTGAGTACAACACCAGAGCAAGTAATAGTTTCGACAACTTCAATCTATGTTATCGAACAAATCTGTCAAGGTGATTCCTGCTGGACTTTCCCCAAAACATCTGCGGGTTGAACAGCGACATTTGGTATTTGTTGTCGGCGTACGTCCCCGTGCGCCGACAACTTTTCGGGGCGAACGCGGTAGACGAGAATGTCCACCGCGCACAAGGTGCCGCGCTGGGAGGCAGCCTTGCGTCGTCCCAAGGGAAGCCACTTCCAATCCTCCTTTCTCCGTCATACTGACGAAAACCAGGTCTTCCAATCCGGATCTGGTTGCCGGATCAAGTCCGGCATAACAAGTCGTTCGGCCGGTTTTGATCTTAGCTTGCCAGTCCCGTCAGGAACCCTGCGCTCCTCATGATGTGAACTGTCAGGACAGCAAGGGTCCCGACCCTACAACTGACTGCTACTTTGGGCAAACCAGTTGAAAGTTTCCCCGAAAAAAGATGAATTTGTTCCTTTAATTTCCCCGTCACTCTGGCTACATTCATACCGACCTCCTGTTGTCGTAAAAGGGATTACGTATTTCTATTCACGCAATCTTACAACAGTGAGGTCGCTTTTAATATGGCTGATGTAAACAGTCTTGTCGAAACCCCTGCGGTTTCGACATTCCGAGCGGCTGAAATCATTGTCCCCGCGAAGAACAGGCTTGCCTGTGTGATGCGAAAGGGCTCGCACTGCCTGTACGACGCATATTCTGCGACGGATTCATAGACTTGCTATCGGAAATAGAATGCGAAAAAACTCTATTTTTTTCTTTTTCGGGAACGACTATCGCATCACATTGTAGAATAATACGTAGATACAATCGCAGGGTTCACACGGGGTTGAATCCTGTGGGAACGAGGGAACAGGACAAAGAGACCAGGATGCATCACAAAAGCCTTGACAAAACCGATCAGTTCGCTACCTTATCTATAGACCCTAGCTCGAAAAATCTCGGACGAGATAAATCCACCCTCAGAGTTAACGGCTTCACCGATTGCACAGTTGTATTTATGGATCAGAAACGGCTGCTATAGGATCATGGAATGATGGCAGCTATCAACCACAACTGACTAGCACATGTGATGTGCTAAGGAGGTGAACCTTGACGAAACGGTTTTACACACTGGCGGTTGTTGCAATCGCGCTACTGGTGCCGTCGATGGCATTCGGCGCGGCGACGTCGTTCGGCGTAGCCAAGACCATCACCGGCGAGAACAATCTCGTTACGGTACCGCTTGAGATCAGCAACAAAGCAAACTTGACCGCCCTGGACATTCCTTTGTCGTTCACGGAAGGTGTGACGCTTAAGGAAGTCAACTTCGAGGGCACTCGCGTCGAGTACTTTGATCTCAAAGTGGCCAGCATTGACAACGAGAACCGCACGGTGCTGATCGGTCTGTTGCCACAGATGAGCCACCAGGCTAAACCTGACCTGGCCGCGGGCACCGGCACCATTGCCAACCTAGTCTTCGAGATCACTGATCCATCCGTGAAGAATGTCACGGTGGAAGCGGTGAAGATGACTAATCCGCACCACGAGTTGACTTTCGTCTATCATGCTTTCTCGCAGGGTGGACAGCGGTCGATCGAACTGGAAAAGCCGAAGTTTGAAGCCGTGACGGTTGCTCTTTCGGGCGGCGCCCCTGCGGGCAACATGCCGGTCGAATTCAGCCTGTCGCAGAACTATCCCAACCCGTTCAACCCGACCACGGTGATTGCTTATGGTCTGCCGGTGGCGCAGCGCGTCAATCTGACCATTTACAACGTCCTCGGTCAGACGGTTGCGACGCTGGTTGATGGTGTGCAGCAGGCCGGCCCGCAGCAGGCCGAGTGGAATGCTTCGGACAACTCCAGCGGTGTCTACTTCTATCGGCTGACCACCGAGCAGAACACTGAAACCAGGAAGATGCTCCTCCTGAAGTAAGGAGGGCCTATACGAAGTAAACTCGTTAAAGCCTTTGTGCCCTTGCCCCTCGCGGGCAAGGGCTTTTTTGATGCAGGCAAGCCTGTCCTTCGCGCTTCGCGCGCAACTGATGTCACCCTGAACGGAATCGACGGGTGGCGTGGCGGCTGGCCGGTTGGCTCAGATCACTATTATGTTGCAACATCTGCATTCTCTCTTATATTAAGACATAGTCGAAGGCGAAGATGAAAACCGGCGCGAGACATGTTCTCGTCTAGTCCTGTGTGTTTGGCAGAGGAGTCTATTATCTTGTTCCCGCGTTTCGCGTCCCCGCCCCATACACGAGAAAGTGGTCTAATCTTGCGATTTGTTTGCAGTGACACCAATCTCCCATCTCCGTTGCAACCGGTTCACGCGCTGTTTCAGAAAAGAGGATAGGATGAGGAAAAACACAAAGATACGAACAGGGGCTGTGACCTTCCTGGTCACGTTGCTGGCTCTGATGTCCCCCGGCGATGTGGCGGCAGGTCAGATCAATCTGAAGTACAGTTTCGAACAACCGCAGATCGAAACGGTTCTGATTAATGGCATCGAATACGACAGACTGTTTTTACCAGATGCTCCCAACAGCGGCAACGAAGGCGAACCGGCCCTTCCGGCCTGCGGCGCCAGCATCCTGTTGCCGTTTGGTGAAGAGGTAGAGAGCATAGAAGTCAGCGGCACACAGATTCCTCTTGGGAGCGGATTCAATATTGAACCAGTGAGCCGCCCGGTGAAGCTCTCGGCCGATCCGTCCGAGTATGTACCGCCATCTCCCGACCCGGTGATCTACAATATGGACGGGTCATTTCCAGAGACGAGATTCAAGCGAGTTGGAACGCACGGATTTCGGGGCTACCAAATACTCACTCTGAAGCTGCTGCCGGTTGAGTATATCCCGGCCAGGGGGGAACTGTTTTACTACCCCGAGTTGACTGTAACGGTTACAACGAAGAGTACTGGCCAAATATCGTCTCAGTTTCGCGGACTGGCTATTGATAATGAGGATGTGCAGGCAAAAGTGGATAATCCCTCAGCGACCGACAGCTATGCGATCAATCTCAAAAGTAGCACAGGGATTTACGACCTCCTTATCCTCACCACTCCAGATCTTGCGGGAGCGTTTCAACCGCTCAAAGACTATCACGACACAACAGGAGTCCTAACAGAGATCCATACCACCGACGATGTCGGCAGCACCAGTCCGGAATCGGTGCGTGCGTACATCTCTGACAGGTACCAAAACGACGGGATTCAGTACGTTCTTATAGGCGGCGATGACGACCTGATCCCCGCGCCGGATTTGTATGTGGCCGCCTGGTCCGGCAGTAGCACCATTGAGTACGAGATGCCGGGCGATCTCTACTTTGGGTGTCTCGATGGCTCCTATGATGGTGACGGTGATGGTAACTGGGGAGAACCCAACGATGGACTCGACAGCGGCGATGTCGACCTGGTCGCGGAGGTGTATGTCGGTCGAGCAGCGATCGGTGACGCCACCGAGGCCGAGAGGTTTACCAACAAAACTATTCAGTATCTGTCAACAAACCACACTTATATGCTGAAGATTCTGATGCTCGGTGAGCATCTGGGATTCGGCGGTGTGGCAGAGTACGCCGGTACCATGTTGGATCAGAACGTGGACACTTCCAGCGCGGACGGATACGCCACGGTGGGTATTCCCTCCGATGTTTACGAAGTCGATCGTTTGTATGATCGCGATTGGCCCGGTAACGACTGGCCCTCTGCGGAGTTGATTTCGCGTATCCACAGCGGCCTGCACGTCATCAACCATCTCGGACATGGTAGCCCCAGTTCGGCCATGAAACTTAGCTCGAGCACGGTATACGACTCGCTCACCAACACCGAACTCTTTTTCGTTTACTCACAGACCTGTCTGGCCGGACATTTTGACGACACTGACTGCTTCGCTGAGTATCTCAATGTCAAGACCGACTACTCCGCCTTTGCCGTTATCATGAACGCGCGCTACGGATGGGGCCTTGGAAACAGTACCGATGGTCCTTCGCAACGCTTTAACCGCGAGTTCTGGGATGCCGTGTTCAACCCGGATGAAGGTATGCCGGAGTTGGGACGAGCCAATCAGGACTCCAAGGAAGACAACCTGTACCGCATCAACGAACCCTGTATGCGCTGGATTTACTACGAAGAGAACTTGTTCGGCGACCCCACCGTTCAAGTCAAAATGGCCAGAGGAATGGCCTTCGAGTATCCCAACGGTGTCCCCAACGTGACAGAACCGGAACAGTCGATTTCTTTCCAGTTTACTGTCGTTGGCATCGCCCACGGTATACCTGTCCCCGGTACCGGACAGCTTCACTTCTCGATCAATGATCAGGAATATCAGATAGCAGCTTTGACCGAAACATTGCCTAATGAGTATCTTGTCGAGCTTCCGATACTGCAATGCGACGACCACCTGGGCTTCTATCTCAGCGCCGAGGAGACCTTGATTGGGAGGATGTACGATCCTCCGGATATAGAATCCCCAAATCTAATTCTAGTGGCATCAGAGGTTATAGTCAGCTTCAGTGACAATTGTGAAACTGATCTCGGTTGGACAGTCAGTGGCGACGCTTCGGACGGTCAGTGGGAGCGCGGTGTCCCGGTCGGCGGTGGTGACAGGGGAGATCCCAGCGACGATTACGACGGCTCTGGAAGCTGCTATCTGACCGACAATGTTGACGATAACTCCGACGTCGATGATGGGACAACAACCCTTACCTCGCCACTCTTCGAAATAGAAGGGGACAACGCAAAAGTGCGATTCGCGATATGGTACTCGAACAGCACGGGAGGCTCTCCTTTCATAGATGAGATGCATGTCTACATCTCCAACAACGACGGCGGAGACTGGACACTGATGACAACCCTCGGTCCTTACCAAAGAGCTTCAGGCGGTTGGTACGAATACAGCTTTTGGGTCGGGGACTATGTCGTCCCTTCGGATCAAATGCGAGTGCGGTTCGACGTCTCTGATCTCGGAGAGCCAACCGTGGTTGAAGCGGCCATTGACGCCTTTGAGATCACCGACTACGTGTGCTACAGCTATCTCTGCGGAGACATCGATGGTAATGGGGAAGGACCGGATATCGCCGACCTGGTGTACATGGTGGACTTCATGTTCAACGATGGCCCACCACCACCGCTGATGGCGACCGCCAATGTGGACGGGCTCAATGGTGACGATATCGATATTGCGGACCTGGTCTACATGGTGGATTTCATGTTCAGCGGTGGTCCGCCACCGATCTGCGAGTAGTCCGAGACAGTAGTCTTCAGTAGGGCGGGTCCGCCTTCGAACCCGCCGCCAATGGCAGGTTTGAAAACAAACCTGCCATGCGAAACTCATGGCCTCACCATGAATGGTGAGCCACTCGGCCGCAGCACCCCCACCTGCTAAAAAAATAGCAGTTTCCACTTGACAAACGCATCGCTATATGCTAAATTTTTAGCAGAAAGAGTCGAGCAGAAGTGACAGGTGGTTCGTCTCAGTATAAGAAGGCTATATGACACAAAGGCAGATATGAGCAGAAACCAACTCCACCAGCTAAGTCGTCGCGAACGACAAATTGTCGACATCCTGTACCGTCAGGGTGAGGCAGCCGTCGCCGAGGTGCTCAGGGCGATACCGGACCCGCCCAGCTATTCGACCGTGCGGGCGCTACTGGCTGTGCTGGAGGAAAAAGGATACGTCCGGCACCGACGGCAGGGGCGGCTCTATCTTTACAGCCCCACCGTCAGCCGCACCCAGGCCAGTCGCACAGCGCTCAAACATGTGGTGAATACATTTTTCGATGATTCAGTCGAGGACGTAGTCGCCGCCCTGATGAGTTTGAAGAGCACTCGAATATCCGCCGAGGAGTACGAACGGCTGTCCCAACTGATTAAGGCCGGGCGCAAGAAGGGGAAAAAGCGATGACTACTTTGTTTGAACAAGGGTGGCTCTACGCATCCTCCGGCGGCTGGCTGGTCGGGTTGTTGGCTTACATTGTCAAATCGTCGATTGTCCTGCTGGCCGCGCTCCTCGTCCAGCCATTGCTGAGGACACGACCGCCGGCGCTGCGACATTTGGTGATGCGATCTGCGTTTCTGGGCGTGTTGGCTCTCACCCTGTTGTGGCCGATTCTGCCGTCCTGGCAAGTGAACTGCCTGGGATTCCTGACCTCGGGTTGGAACGCGACCATCGGAGTGCTTCAGCCCCAGGTAGTCTCACCTCTTGATTCCACAGTCGCAGCAACCGGCACTCCCTGGCCGGTCTGGATTCTGATGGTTTGGCTGGCGGGTTGCCTGCTGGTGGGTTCAAGGTATCTACTCGGTCTGTTCTCGGCCTGCAAACTTGCCCGAACTGGATTGCAGGTCGACGACGAAGATATCCTTCTGTCCACAGATCGAATCGCGAATCATCTGGGCGTCCGGCGACACGTGCGGATACTCATTAGCGAGCGACTGTCCGTCCCCATTGTATTCGGTATGTTTCGCGCTACCATCCTGCTTCCTGCTGACGTTTCCGAATGGACACGTGAGCGGCGAGACCTGGTCCTCAGGCACGAGCTGGCTCATGTCAAACGTCGTGACAACTTGTGGATCCATCTGGCCGGCCTGATTTCGATCTTCCATTGGTTCAACCCACTGGTCTGGGCAGCCAAAGGAACAATGGTAGCTGAGAGCGAGTATGCCTGCGACGACAGCGTCCTTGAGGTCGGTGTATCGTCTTCAGATTATGCACAACATCTTTTGGACTGCGCCCGTGAGGTCCGGCGGTTGGATCGCTCGGTGCAGGCCGGCGTTGCATTAGCCTATAACACTCAACTGGAGGGAAGAATCATGTCGATTCTCGCCAATCGTAAACGAGCTACTCTCACCACATTCAGACTGACCGCCACCGTCACGGTTGTTATGCTCGCGTTTGCTCTGCCGCTGGTCGGCCTTAGCTGGCAGGCGCAGGCAGAAGAGACTCCGGCGCCAAAAACCCCTGCCCCGAGTGAGGAGGCCGAGGCGTTACCGGGTCCGGATGATTTTGTCGTAGTGGATTCGTTCCCTGAGATGACCTATCAGGAATCGCCGGTCTACCTTGAAAAGGCAAAGAAAGCCGGTATCCAGGGGAAGGTTTGGGTTAAGGCGCTGGTGGACAAGAAGGGGGTTGTCCGTGATATGCAACTGGCTAAGACCTCCGGGCATAAGATCCTTGATGAGTCCGCTCTGAAAGCGGGATGGAAAAACAAGTTCAAACCCGCCATTGCCGATGGCAAACCTGTTGCAGTCTGGGTGACCTACGCAGTCGATTTTGCGCTGGAGGACAAGAAAGACTCCGGACAGTAGGCTTGTTCACTGGTACCCCCCGCTATAGCAAAGCGACAGGTGGGATCTCTCCGGGAAGCTGCATGAACCCACCCGACGCTCTGGGTGGGGTACCGTGGCTCTCTTACGAACGCCATCCCCACAAGTTTGGGACGGCCACCCATACCGGACTAATGGACAGCCTCAGGACATCTGCCTGGCACTAAACAAATGGTGTGCTACCGCATTCTTAGATGTCCATGTTCGCCGGTTCGTAGTATTCTCTCGGATGCTTGCAGGTTGGGCACTTGGCCGGTGGCTCCTTACCTTCGTGGACGTAGCCACAGACGCTGCATTTCCATTTGATCGGTTCTTCGCGCTTGTAGACGGTGCCCGCCTTAACCATCTCCAAAAGCCTCTGGTACCGATCCCGGTGATGCGCCTCCACTTTGGCGATCATTTTGAACAAAGCAGCGGCTTCTGAGTTGCCTTCCTCCTTAGCTTCTTTGGCAAAGGTGGGATACATCTCGGTCGTTTCGTAGTTCTCGCCATTCATTGCTGCTTCGAGGTTGGCGGCGGTGTCACCTATTCCATTCAGGAGCGCAAACTCGTCCTTGGCGTGACGCATCTCATTGTCAGCCGTCTCTTCAAATAACTTGGCGATATAGTGGTACCCCTCCTTGCGGGCCACCTTGGCGAAATAGGTATACATGTTGCGCGCCTGAGACTCGCCGGCGAAGGCGGCTTTCAGGTTTTCTTCAGTCTTGCTCATGTCAGACTCCTTTCTGTCTATTTCCTCTAACGTGGACGGCACATATTCCCGTCCCAAACAAGTTTGAGACGGCAACCCGGACGACGCAGTAGCATCGCCGGATTTCACCCCTAAATCGTGAACTTGCCGTTCTTGTAGATCACTTTGCCGTCGGCCGTGATCTCCCCTTTCTTCAGATCGCAAACCATGTCCCAATGCAGCCCGCTCTGGTTCTTGCCACCCGCTTCGGCAATGCCCTGACCAACAGCCAGGTGACAGGTGCCACCGATCTTCTCGTCGAACAGAATGTTCTTCGAGAACCGTTTGATCTGATAGTTGGTGCCTATCGCGAATTCACCCAGAAACCGTGCACCCTTATCCATATTCAGCATGGCCGTCAGGTAGTCCTGGTTTTTTCCGGCCGACTCTGCAACCACTTTACCCTTCTTGAACTCCAGGCGAACATCCTCCACCTCACGGCCACCATAAACGGCTGGGAAGCTGTATCGGACATATCCTTCGGCTGTGTTTTCGATGGGGCTGGTAAAGATTTCACCGTCCGGAAAATTCTCAGTGCCGGCGCAGTTGATCCACTTGCGCCCCTTGACGCGCAATTTGAGATCGGTACCCTCGGCGCGAACATGGATCTTGTCGAAGCGGTTGAGAATCTTGATAACTCGCGCCTGCTCTTTGGCCACTTTTTTCCAGTGCGCAACCGGGTCTTTGGCATCAATATGACCGGCGCCGTAAACGAAGTTCTCATAATCGGACAACGACATTTCCGCTTCCTGAGCATCGGCCAGAGTGGGGAACTGGGTACCCACCCAGCGCAGTTCACCGGCGGCAAAGCGCTTGAAGAACTTCTGCATAACCGGCTTGGTGGAGAGGCGCATCAGCGCCTGCCTCTTGGGATCGATACCTGACAGGTTGCGCGTGTTCTCGCTGCCCCAGATACCGATGTAAGCATCGATCTTGTTTATCTCCATCATAGCCGTCGGCGGCAGGTGCTTTAGCTGTGCGTCGCTGCCCAGTTTCATCATGGTTTCTTCGTTGTCGGCCACCCTGATCTGGGTGTAGGGATGAGCACCGACCCGCACGGCTTCCGCGAAGACCGCCTTTATCAACGGCAGCGCCGCCACTTCGCCGGCGATCTTGACCAGTTGGCCTTTTTTGAGTTTGACCGAGTAGTGCACCAAAACCCTGGCCAGTTTTTCCACACGTGGATCCATCTTCGTTCTCCATTATCGTTATAGGCTAAATCAAAACTGTATTTTCGATATGCTTGAGGGATCGGAAGCGAGCCTACAAACTCCCTTCCATTTTCAATAGCCTCTTTTTCAAGGCCAACCCGCCACCATAACCTCCCAAGCCGTTCATGGCTACAACGCGATGGCACGGTATCACCAGCGGCAGGTTGTTGCGAGCGTTGGCCGAACCGACTGCCCGCGCCGCTCGCGGCTTACCGATGGCAGCAGCGATTTCCCCATACGTTTTTACCTTACCGTAAGGAATGCGCGCCACCCGCCTCAAGGCTTTCTTCTGAAACGGTGTGCCGTGAAGATCCAGCAGCAGGTCAAACCTGGTCCGTATGCCGTCCAGGTAAGCGATGATCTGTCTCTGAGCTTTGCGATTGATCTCTCCCCCGCTCTGAACCTGATATCCATCGAACAATTTCCTGACGCACTCTTCGAAGTATCGCTTAGACTCTCCCGGCAGACAGATTAGCGCCAGACCCTTGTCGGTCGCAGCCGTGTGGACGGTGCCGATCTTAGTCTTGAATGAATTCACAAAGAGCTTTTTCATTGGTATCCTCACGAGTCACACCTTGAGATTACATGGCGTCTGATGACACAGCCTCGACAGATTGAATCACTAACGGGCTGTTGAAGAAGCCCATTTCTCGTCATTGCGAGCGACCGAAAACACTCGTGTCGCAGGGAGCGCGGCAATCTCTTTCGCCAAGTCTGCCAACGAATTGAGATTGCCACGGCCGCGGAAGAAGCCATTTATGGCCTCGCAATGACGGTCGCAGCGTTTTTCAACAGCCTGCTAACGCGTTTCACCTCCGTCGTCAACAAGTTGCAGAATATCCGAAAGCTGACGAATCTCCTCAATGAAGTGATCCGGCTGTGACGCCATAAGCTCATCACGGTGTCCATAAGGTGACGCCACAGCCGTCACCGTCATCGGGACGGCCTGCGCGGCGTGTACATCGTTCACGGTGTCACCAACGACCATAGCGTCGGACGGCTTTGCTTGTAATCGTTCGAGAGTGAGACGGAAAATCGCCGGGTCCGGTTTGAATCGAGGCGCTTCATCGCCGCCCACCGCTACAGAGAAGTACTTGCGCCAGCCGAGTTTGTCGAGGATACCGTCAACATGTCTCTTGATCTTGGTCGTGGCCACCGCCAACGTTCGGCCGTCCGCGTACAGTTGCTTCAGAACTTCATCTGCATGCGGTAAGGCATACGTCGATGTCACAACTGTCTGAGCGGCCTTGACTGTAAAATGTTCATACAACTGTTCGTATGGCGCATCGGTGAACTCGGGATACATCTTGGCCAAAGGGTAACCAATGTATGGTTTGATGACCTCCGGCGGCTGGGTCGGTTCACCCATCTGCTGCAGCGAGTAATTGACAGCCTCCACCACCCCGTCTGAAGAATCGATCAGGGTGCCATCCAGATCGAAGATTACGAATCTGTACATATCAAAAAAGTCTATCCACCTTTCCCACCAGTTGCGTCAGCGGTATCTCATACACTTTGTCCAAAGAACCCATGCTGACCGTAGCCACCAAGATAGAGAACTGGTCGGTCTGGGTCAACGGCCAATCACCAGTGAGACTAATACCGGGAGGACCGTCGCGTGGGTCGGGGAGGCCATCCGCCACCACCAAACCGTCGACAATCAAGACTTCCTCCAGCGGCAAACCGACCACGAAGCCGGTGCGACGTCGTCCCGAGGCCTCTTCAAAGCGGACTATCTCGAATCGCTGAGGCAGTCGATGCAATATCGGTCGATCGACAAAGGCGATCCTGACAGTGTAGGCGAGCGAACTGGCCTTGAGAACATCACCCGTGGCATACAGAGGGTTCAATCGGTTATGCGGCATGGTGTAGATTTCAGGTTGGTTGCGCCATCCGAAATTGAGCAGAGCGGACGGCGATAGAGTCTGGTACACTAAACCGGCGGCAACAATGACCAGCGCCGCCTGGGTAGTTCGATTTACCGAGACACGTTTGAGACGCGCTGTCCGGGCCAGATCCACAAACGTGAAGCCATAGAACATGATCGGCAATCCAAGCACCAACCATGTGACCGCACCAGGTAACGGTACGAAGAACGAGGCCACATACAGCACCGAAGCCAACAACATGACCAGGAATACGAACAGCCCGAAGGCGTACTCCCTCCAGTAGAAATGGCCCAAACCCGGCAAGAACAGATTGAGCATCCAGGCGAAGATGAGACGTTTGTGGAACTGCATACGTTTCTAACCATACGGGATTGTGCATGAAAAGGACAATCTTTTTTGCCTTAGTCGTGCATCCCCAAGCCAAACCGATACCTACAACAAAGTTAGGGTCGGAGACAGATTGTCGTGATAAATACTGCTTAGAATCCGGTGAACAAGCCAAGTCGTTCTTTCAGGTAAACAGCCGAACGACAACCGTTTGTATCCCGATAGCAGTTGGCCGGGGAATCTTCGACAACTAGCGGTGTATTGTAAGCGTATAAAGTTCAAAGAGATACACGTCGGCGTCAGCCGTCCTCTAACTTGACAAAGCAACTCGGTGTGTTATCTTGACGCTGGATGGATATGAGCACACTGAAACGGAGGTTTCGATGATTCGATATACGGTTCTGTTGGTCGGAGTAACGGTTTTTGCCATCGCTTTTATCGCGGAAATCGGGTCTCTTGAAGCCGAACAGGTGAGCGCGACCGAACCGGTGATGTGGGCCGACACCACGCACATCAACACCGAACCGGCCGCCACCGATAACCCCGAAACAACCCGTCGCAAACGAGACAGTTTCCTGAAAGATGTCAAGAAGCTCTCCTCGACCGCCTTCAACATAAGAAATCAATACATGGAGGATGTCGACACCGACGAGATTATCAAGGCGGGCATCAGGGGAATGCTTACCGATCTCGATCGGTATTCCGTCCTGATGGAGCGTTCGTCGTACGAGGCGTTGATGGAGTCCACCCACGGCAAGTACGAAGGGTTGGGCATGCAGATAGACTCCCGTGACAATCGTATCATCATTATCACGCCGATCGAGGGCACCCCGGCCTATCGCAAAGGTCTTCGCGCCGGTGATATCATATGGGCCATCGACGGCGAGTCGACCGAGGGCATGAAGACGGCCGACGGCGCCAAGCTGATGCGCGGCACGGCCGGGACCTCGGTGGTACTTACGATCAAACGGTCCGGTATCGCCGACATGATGGATTTTGAGGTGGAGCGAGCGGTGATCGAATTGAAGTCGGTACCGTATGCCGGAGTAATTCCCGGGACCGATATCGGCTACGTCCGTCTTTCGCGTTTCGCCGAAGAAACTTCGCACGAACTCAGAGATGCAATCAGCGACCTTAACGATCAAAACGTCTCAGCGCTTGTTTTTGACCTGCGCAGTAACGGCGGCGGACTGCTCGACCAGGCTAAAGAGACCGCCGAACTATTCCTGCAACAGGGACGCGAGATCGTCTATACCAAAGGGCGCTACGAAACCAGTGAACGTCATTTCTATTCCGAACGGGCGCCGCTGTTCGAAGACAAACCGCTGATTGTCCTGGTGAACGAAGGCACCGCATCGGCCAGTGAGATCGTCTCGGGCGCCATTCAGGATTGGGACCGTGGACTCATCGTCGGCGCCCCCACTTACGGAAAGGGGCTGGTGCAGCAGATATTCCAGATTGCCAACGATGGCTCGATGGCGCTGAAGCTGACCACGGCCAAGTATTACGTGCCTTCGGGACGCTGTATCCAGAAGCCGGAGACACAGGCCAAACGCGACTCACGCTCTGATCTGGCCCTGGACCCTGCCGAAGATGAAGAGAGCGATTCGCTGGCCATCTCTGAGGAAGAGGTGTTCTACACCAACAGCGGACGAATCGTTTACGGCGGCGGCGGGATCGTGCCGGACATTGAGATCGAGTCGGATATGTATAAGCCGATTGAGATTAACCTCGAGCGGAAGTCGCTATTCTTTGATTTCGCTATTCAGTATATCGCCGACCATCCCAATGTCAATACTTCGTTTGAAGTGAGCGATGAGGTCCTTGAACAGTTCCGTGCTTTCATAGCGGAAAAGGAGTTCGAATACAAAACGTCGTTGCAGGTGGCGCTCGAAGACTTGCGCGAAAGTGTTGAAGAAGAAGAAACCGAGGAGTTATTCGAGAGCGCACTGGAAGAACTGGAAAAGCTCGTCGAGATTGAGAAGAGTGATGATTTCGAGCAATCGCGCGAGTACATAGAGCGCTCAATCAAACGTGACATCCTTTCCTCTGTGGCCGGTCAGCGCGGCGTCTACGAGGGACTTATTCTCAAGACTGACAAGACCGTGATGAAAGCCGTCGAGATTCTGTCGACGCCGGGCCAGTATTCGGACCTGATTGCCCGCGGCCAGACGAAAGCAGAACTTAACTAAGTCACATTACATGATTCACTTCAAGAGAGCGCCTATCCCGGCGCTCTTTTTTTGTGGGTGTCGGAGATAGGCCCGGTGGCCCGTCCCCGCCTCGAGCGGAGTCGGTTTCCAGGCTTGACCGGGAGTGTTGAAAAAAACAGGTGTCTACGTCATCGCGAGACCACGCGCTTCGCGGGGTCGTGGCGATCTCAATTCGTCGGCAGACTTGGCGCAAGAGATTGCCGCGCTCGTCCGCCTGTGGCGGAGTCGCTCGCAATGACGCGGAAAGGAGCTTTTTCAACAGGCTCCAAGCCTTGGGCCACCCGGCCAGCAGCAGAAGTTTTCTACACGAGAAGTTGCCAAAGCGAAGATATTTGAGTATACTGAAGTGTTTTATAACCGGGAACGCCGTCATTATATCCTGGGCTACCAAAGCCCGGCCAACATCGAACGGTCGGTTACCCTAGCTTAACTGGGTGTCCATATTTCCGGGGGAAGATCAATTATGGGCGAGAGCATAATCAGAGCGTCGAGAGGCGAACGCGTTGCGGCGGCGGTCCAGCCCCGCTTGCTGCGGATGCGACCTTGGTTACTCTCTTTCCCCGCTGGCTACCTTCTCGGCCGCCTGATAAATGCCACGTCAGGCACGGGCGCAGGCAATCTCTTGGATGCCATTCTCAGCCTCTTTGTGCTCGATAGCTCTGTCAACGCCCTCTGCTGGATCAGTTTGCTATTCATCCTCGCAGTTCCTCTTTTCGGTCTCTTCGTCACCTACCACAAGCGGCATGGGAGACCAGAGGCTCTCCTCGCGAGCCTAACTCAGCGTCGTGTGGAGTCCATCGCTGCGCCTTTCGCGCGGGAAGCTCTCGCCTGGGGACCGGATGTGACTCTACAGCTTGCACCCAACCTGCAAGCGGGATGGCCGGTTGCGGATGTTGATGTCATCTATGATGGCTCGACCTTCGCCTTGCCGAGTGCTGAGAAGAACGCCTACGAGAAGTACGTTGACGCCAACGCCGGACGTTTCAAACAGAACGGTACCAAGTACATGTTGCTCCGGAACCCGACTGCTTTTTCCGATGCGCCGAATCTGACACTGGAGCTTCGGAAAACGAAGTTCAGCGTAGTTCGGTACTATCAAGAGAACATCGCTACTATCAAGCCGCGCAGGGACGCGCTCGTTGAAGAGGCAATACGGCAAGGAGAAATCAGCTTCCCCAGTTCCTTCTGTATGCACGCAGTAGTGACCACAAAGGATGGCCGCGTTCTTGTCACCAAGCGGGCGCCCAAGGTGGAGTACAGCCCAGGGACCTGGTCGGTATCGGTCGAAGAACAGCTGAGCGCGGATGATTTCCGGTCCGGCGCGAGAGGAGTTGTCAAGCGTTGGACCCAGCGCCTGCTTCTAGAAGAACTGGCTATCCAGCCGGTGGATTACGATTCTGAAGCCCTGCGTCTCCTGTCGGTCTTCCTTGAGGTGGACACGATGAACTGCTCGGTTGCCGCGATCCTGCCGACCAGTCTTTCCGTGACAGAGTTGAACGCTATCTTGGAGGCAATGCCAAGAACGGACTATGAGTTCACAGAGTGGCGATTCCTCTCGTATGGGGAACTTGCTGAGGAGTTGAAGACGATCACTCTCCTACACCACCCATCGTCTGGCTATCGCATCCTCCTCGCGCTTGCCAACCGATACGGCGCGGCGCGAGTCGCGGACGTTCTTTTTCCCCGTGGCTAGGGTACCTAAGATGGCGATGGCCCAAGTGGCCCATCCGCTCGCGGCGGATTTCCAAGCTTGACTGGCCGCTCGTCAAAAGGCCCGGCCTACGAGTGGTTCTTGCGGATAAGAAAATGTCAGGAGGGCAGGACTCCGGGGTTACAAGACTTGCTTTGACGCTGCGCGACGGACTTCTTCATATACTTCCATCAGGGGAACGCCCTCACGCCGGGCCGCCGCCTTGCAGTCTTCGTATTCAGGAGTTGCGTGGCGAACCTTGCCGTTCGTCAGGGATACTTTCGTCTTGATATCCCCGTAGCGCGTGTGAACGACCCGCACCTCACGCGGCAGCTTGCGGCGTTCCATGGGCTGCATCCGAACCCCCAGAGTGGTCGTCTCAGCGAAGACGATATCGACCAAAGAGTCAGCGTCGGCGACGGATGCCAAAACCGATAGTTTGGCGCCGACACGATTCTTCTTCATGTTGATCGGTGTCAGCCAGACGTCAAGGGCGCCATGTTCCATGACACGTTCAGTGACATAACCCAGAATCTCGGGGTTCATGTCGTCAATGTTGCACTCAACCAATGTCACCTGATCGGTTTCAAATGGGGCAGACGAGGACGTCTGTCGCCCACAGATCAGACGCAACAGGTTCGGTATTTCCAGATCGCGACTCCCGGCGCCGTAGCCGGTGCAGTCGACAGTCATCGCCGGCATCGGGCCGAATCCTTTGGCCAATGTCTTGAGAATGGCCGCGCCGGTGGGGGTTGTAAGTTCGGCCTCAATCCCTGTTGAGAACAGCGGCGCTCCCTTCAGTATCTCGATAGTCGCCGGGGCCGGCACAGGGATTTTCCCATGTTGACACTCGACAAATCCGGTGCCAACATGGATTCGCGACGCCACCACTAGGTCGGTACCGAGCAGACTCAGGCCGATCACGGAACCAACGATGTCAACGATAGCATCCAGAGCGCCGACTTCATGGAAGTGGATCTTGTCAGGCGTAGTGTTATGGACTTTTGCCTCGGCCTTCGCCAGTGTTTGGAATACTCGTTTGCTCTTGTCCTTGAGGTCGAGCGCCAAATCAGACTGGCCAATGATCTGTTCGATCTCTTTCAGGTGGCGATGAGTGTGTGATTCCTTCGTAATAACCTCTACGTGAGTACCGGTAATGCCGTTCTTGACCACCTTCTCAGCCGTGAGATCGAACCCGTCAAGTTTCAGCTTGGCCAATTCAGTTTTGAGATCGCCGAGAACGACCCCGGCATCAACCAGCGCGCCCAGGATCATATTACCTGAGACTCCGGCGAAACAGTCAAAATAAGCCAGCTTCATCTTTCGGTATCCATTTGATTGATTATGGCTGCCGAATAACCGGCGCCGAAACCGTTATCGATGTTTACTACCACGACGCCCGGCGCGCAGCAGTTGAGCATGGACAACAGCGGCGCGAGTCCATTGAAACTGGCGCCGTAACCGACCGAAGTGGGCACCGCTATCACCGGGCTGCCGACCATCCCTCCCACCACCGAGGCCAGGGCTCCTTCCATTCCGGCAACGACGATAATGACATTGGCCGCAAACAGCTTCTCTTTGTTGTGCAGCAGGCGATGAATCCCGGCGACCCCGATATCGTACAGACGTTCGACCGGGTTACCCATCGATTCGGCCGTGACGGCGGCTTCTTCGGCAATCGGCATATCAGATGTACCGGCGCTGACCACGGCGATGTTCTTCTCGGTGCGGGGTTCAGGCATCGGTCCGCTCAGGATGATCCGGGCGGCCTCATAATATACAGCCTCAGGACAGCGTTGTTTGACGGCAGCGTAAAGGTCGGCGGTGGCTTTGGTGGCCATGACCAGACGTTCCCCCCGGCCAAGCGCGGTCATGATCTCTGATACCTGCGCCGCTGTCTTACCCATACAAAAAACCACTTCAGGAAAACCGCGCCTCAGATCGCGATGGGTGTCGAGCTTGGCAAACCCGATATCGTCATACGGCAGACCCTTGAGTTGCTCCAGCGCCTGGTCAACATCGACCTTCCCCTGCTGAAGACTCTCGAGAAGCCGGCGGAGACTATTCTTGTCCATTGCTACCCCTTATCAGCACCTCGTTCATACTACCACTTCGGAAGCCGAGAAGGTCGACGGTTACGTATTGATAACCGTACGATTTCAATTTCTCGGTGATCTCTACCCGTCGGGATTCATCAAGCAGCCAGACGATCTGCTCCGGGGGAACTTCGATCCGAGCGACATCATCGTGATCTCGCACGCGAAGGACTGTCAGTCCCAAGCTGCGCAAGTAACTTTCGGCCCGCTCGATTCGCATGAGTTTCTCTTTGGTAATAATGCTGCCGTACGGAATGCGCGAGGACAGGCAGGGTGCGGCCGGTTTGTCCCAAGTGGGCAGGTTCATCTTTTTGGACAGAATTCTGATGTCTTCCTTGGTCAACCTCGCATCCTTTAGCGGGCTGAGAACCGAGAACTGCTCAACTGCTTTGAAGCCGGGTCGATAATCATTGAGGTCACTGAAATTCGATCCTTCCACCACCTTCGCAAAGCCGAATTCCTCGGCTAACTTCGTCAAGCGTCCAAAGAGCGTCTTCTTGCAGTGATAGCATCGGTCCGGCGAGTTAGCCACAAAATCGGGATCGCACATTTCGTCGGTGTGCACTACCAAGTGACGCACTCCAAAAGCGGCAGCCGTGGCCGTGGCCAAATCCAGTTCCGCTTTGGGCAGCGTGTCGGACTCGGCGGTGACCGCCATGACCCGATCTCCAAGCACAGTGGAAGCCATTTTTAGCAAAAAAGTGCTGTCGACCCCTCCTGAGAAAGCGACCAAAACGCTTCCCATGGCCGATAGTGAGTTTCGTAACTGCCGGAGCTTCGCGTTCAATTCGGGATTTGCCTGTTCGCTCGCCTGCTTAGCCTGCGGTTCGGTCATGACATCCAGTCCTCGGGTTTGTCTTTCACACTGTCAAGATACTCGTTGAATCGCCGGTGGGCAAGGCCGGAACTCACTTCCAGTTGGAGATACCGTCGCAAGGCAGTCCACCTGCTACCGACACACGCCTCGCGCGCACCGTAACGTATTGCAACCCAGCAGGTTCTCTTCTTTGTAACCACCGGCTTTGACGGCCTGACAAGCTGCAAGGGACGGCATGGAATAGCGGTCGGCCAAGAGATGTCGACATCGATTTTTCTAATACGATGCGGAAGCTCGGCTGGACAAAGCCATTGATGAAACACACAAAAAGCAGTGTGTCGGTCGCGGATCCGACGTTATCGGCGCTGAACGGATCGCCGCAAATCTGAACTTGAAGGCAAGAAAAGCACGGTTGAAGGGATGCGCGGTCATTTTCGGTGTGGATTATCCGATATATCCCAGATAAATGAGCGATTTTAGAGTATTTTTTGATTGACAAATTCATGCCTTTTTGCACTAAATGCCATGTAGACAAATATGAAAGGAATATAGACAATCAACGGATTGAAGATCACTTAGGGAAAAGGAGGATTGAAGCATAAGGATGTAGCTAACGAACCGTCGAAGGAACGCACGGTAAACAGACAATTACAACATCTTTTAGGAGTAAAGATATGAACCTGAAACTTATCCCGATTATCGTACTGTTGCTATGCCTGTCGGGAGGCACCGTGTTCGGGTCCGTGGTCGGCAAAATAACCGGCGAGATCACAGACGCCGATACCGACCAGCCGGTGGTGGGTGCAACAGTATCGGTAAAAGACACCGACATGGGAGCAGTGGCCGACCAGGATGGTATCTATACTGTCAACAATGTTCCGGTAGGAACATACACTTTGGTGATTACGGCTGTTGGTTATGCCACGGTTGAGATCAGCAATGTGGAGGTCTCCGCTGATCTGGCCAGTTATCACGACATGGCCGTGAGCTCCAAAGCAGCCGACATCGGCAAGATCATCAAAGTCACGGCTGAACGTCCCATGATCATCAAGGACAAGACCACTACGGTCAGTATCATCAAGCGTGATGAGTTGATGGCAATGCCGACGCGTGGCGTGGAGCAACTGGTCGGCATTCAGAACAGCGTAGTGCGGATGAACTCCGGCAGCTTCTCTGTTCGCAACCGCGGGCACCGTCCGGGCGCAGAGTCGGCCCGATCGCAGGAATTGAACCTGCGCGGTGGCCGCCCGTCCGAAGTCGCTTATTATGTGGATGGTTTCTCACAACAGGACCCGTTGACCGGGATCTCGACGACCAATCTCAGCAACAATGCCATTAAGGAAGTTTCGGTCACTACCGGTGCCTTCTCCGCTGAGTACGGCCACGTTGCCTCCGGTATTGTCAACGTTATCACCAACTCCGGGACCGACGAATACCACGGCACCGTGGAAGTGCTGACGGATAACGTTCTGAAGGATAACTTCGACCAGAACTACTACTCGGCCGATGTCGGGGGTCCCATCCCCGGTTTGGAGAAGGGCTACTTCTTCTTCTCCGGCGAGCGTTCCTTCCTGCGCGACCGCAACCCATCGTCGGAAACCAAGGAAATGCACGAGGTCTGGGGCCAGCCGTTCGGACTGGACACGTTGTATTCCGATGATCCGCAGCGGTTGCCCAGCAACAGCTATAGTAGCTGGTCGTATCAGGGGAAGTTCGACTATAATTTCAACCCCAATACGAAGTTCCAGCTTTCGGGCAACGGCTCGCAGGCTTACTGGCGCCAGTACCGTCAGGAGTGGGCGCTTAACCCCGCTCACGCGCCTCGTTTCGAGGACAATAACCTTGGGATAAACGCCAAGGTCACTCACACCATGAGTGCCAACACCTTCTTCAACCTGAGTGCGTCTTACTTCAGCACCGAACGAATTCGTGGTGATGGAATCGTTTTTGACGACTACGAGGCCTATGAGCGCAAGTACTACTGGGACGACGGTG
>JAUWIB010000135.1 GCA_030605565.1 bacterium | reverse complement strand
CGGTGAAGGGTTGTCCGTTCTTTTTTGCTAAGTATGATATCCTGTGCTACTCGCATCTAAAACACCTCCACCGCAATAATACGGCAGAGGAACGCCGAAGTCAAGATACTGCCTACTATTTATGCATCACACCACTAGCTGCAGGGTCGGTCGAGCGGTTATACCTGAATTCCCCTCTTCACCCAAAGGGTAAGAAGCTGGTTAAAGGCGCTTTACTTGTACCGCGTAAACGCGGGTCTTGTGTCCGACGTACTCCGGGTGGGAGTCAAGCCCCCACCCTACGCGACGCGGGCATCCGTCACTGACAGTACCCGATCAATGCCAACCTACGGACACTCCGGCGGCGTCACTTTGTCCAGTTCACCTCTGACAGCCACGGCCAGCCGATGCCGGGTGAGAGGCTTTTTGACAAAAGCTCCGGCTCCCATCTTCAGAGCCGCCGCCCTGTCTGCAGGGGGGGTCGCTCTCGGGAAAACCCTGAGGGTCGGCCTTACAGTTGCAGAGCACCGGTGTGACGGTAGTGCCAGCGGATGGCGTCACCGTTTTTCGTGACGTGCTTATCACAGGCTACATCCCCCATGACACCGTTAACCGAGTACAACCAATAATACCCACCTTCGTTGGGGATAGAGTTGATCCTGATGACGTAAGCACCCTTTAGCGATGTCATGTGCTTCACTTCATGTTCCTTCACGAGAATATCGAATACTGTCAGGGAATCGATGCCGGTCATCTCAAGAATGAGACTATCGGCGGGGTCGGCCAGGCCGGCGCGTTTGATATCCTGATCACCGGCGGTGTCGGTCTCATCTTCTTTCTTGCCACATGATACAGCCAGCACCAGGGCCAGAAACAATGTCATAATGAAGGCGAGTCGAGTGGATTGTGTCATTGCTACCTCATGTTAGGTCCAGATTGTCTTTGCGCTTTCATCATACTATGTAAAAGAAATCCACTCCCAAATCAAGACCGGTCGGCGTTTTTATACCGGGAATCTATGTGCCGTCAGGTGTTCCTGCCTGACGCAGGCAAGCCTGTTTCTCGCGCTTCGCGCGCAAAGCCTGCACGTGCTTGCCTGGAGAAGACGGATCAGGGATTTAGCTGGTATTGTCGGGCAGAGACGCCCGACACCACCAGCCGCAGAAAAAACTTGAATAGTACCGTTGCAATCAGGTATGATGGGTGAGAGGTTAGCATACTATGGAATACGGACGCATTATCAGTGAATCGTTTCGGATATCCTGGCGTTACAAATCGCTGTGGGTTTTCGGCCTGTTCGCCGGCAGTATCGGAGCCGGGTTCAGTTTTGATCCCAGCGCTCGTGATTTCTTCACAGGAAGGGGCGGTCTGCGCGAGGCAATTGAATCGGCCGGTTCGGCGATTGGCCTGGAGTTTGTATTCGCATGGGTATTCGTAATCGCTGTCATTGGCCTGATTCTGATGGCCATTCACCTGGTTTGCCTTCCCGCCCTGATCGACGGCGTTAACAAGATCAAACGAGGTGGCCTCTTCCGATGGAGCGGTTCCCTTTCCGCAGGACTGGACTTCTTCTGGCGTTTTCTGGGACTGGCTATGATCGCGATAATGATAGCGGCCCTGGGATTCGGCCTCAGCGTGGTGGCAGGTCTGGCTTTGGCCGACATTGATACCGCAATACTGGCCATAGCGGCGCTTCTGTTCCTGCCCGTGACGCTGTCCATCGGGTTTGTACTCACCAGTATTCTTGCGCTGGCCCAACGCGCTATCGTAGTGCGTAACGTCGGCATCGCTGATGGATTGCACGAAGGCTTCGAGCTTCTCCGGCGAAACTTCCTCAAATGCCTGGTGATATTTCTAATCTACATCGGCGCCTCAATCGGAGTCGCCTTCGGGGCCATATTGATCTTAGGGATCGTCGCGATTCCGCTCGTGCTGTTGGTGCTGATCGCGGAGAGTGCCTGGGTCCTCGTTGTCATCCTTGGTTTCATTGTCGGCCTCCCGCTCTTGCTGGTGATAATTGCCTTCGCCACCACTTTTCTTCAAAATCTCTACACGCTTTTTTACTTCGAGTTGGTCGAACCGGGCGGACTGTCAAAACCCGCTTCCGCTGCACCGGCCACCCCTCTGGCGTAGTTTTGCCTTGCTTTCGGCGCCCGGGAACCGATTATTGTCTAACATGAAAAGGATTCTTCCGGGATGTCTGGTCCTGCTGATTCTGTTCGGGACCGTAGCTGCACAGGATACCTACTATTCGTTCTTCAGCTACAACGGGTTCACGCCCAAAGTCGGAGTTAACGACCGTTCGACCGCCCTGCAGAGTTCGCTTTATCCTCAGATGTATCGACAGCAGGCGGTACGTGGCGACATGCGCTGGCTGGCTCAGAACGACAGTTCGCTGGTGACTTTCTGGGAGGCGCAGACTGACACCGTCCTTCACATTATGCGCGAACTGTCCGGTATCGAATGGTACGAGTCGGAGTTCGATATCTATCTGGTCAGGTATTTTCCGACCCTTGGCTCATCTGATCCGACGATCATCCCAATCGGCGGTATGGGTGACGGGACCGTTTTCGAGGTTGCCCCGGACGGCAGTCGCTTGATTCTCAATCTGATATTTCAATTGTCCCGACGGATGCTGGCCCAGGCGGTGCAGCCGGAGGATTCAGTGATACTCGGTATCGCTTACCACCCGTTGATGCAGCCCGGTCCCTATCGACAGGACAATCTGGCTATGCTGCTGGCCATGGCGACCTGTCAGAACATCATCGGATATGACTCAACTTATGATGCCTACCGGTCAGCTTTCTGGAAACACCACAGTCCTGGTCGCGAAATCTTTGAGAAGTACTTTCTCGATCAATGGATCCTGAGTCCCGACCGCCCCCTGGCCGACTGGATCGCAGCCGAACCTTATGGTTCACAGTTGGTCAAACTTACCCGTCCCCCGAAACCAGTACGGCGAGGTCTTGGCCCGAAGCAAAGACAGTTCGTCGAGGGATTGCCGCTGGAAGGTGAGTTGGGGTTCTCGGTCAGACTGGACGAATCAAGCCGGTTGATGGTGAGCCAGATCGATACGTATCGTCTGGCCTACGCCAACGGTCTTCGTGAAGGCGACCGTATTTTCAGGGTTGACGGTCGCAGGGTGAAGACTCAGAAGGCTATGGTGGAACATATCCTCACTGGTCTCGACAACGGCGGGGCCATTCTTGAGATCATCAGAGAAGGCAATACCGAGACGCTTTTGATGCAGCCGATAAGAACACTGGACGAAACCGACTATTACTACCTCGATGACTCTGATGACATGGACGCCGATTCCGTCGCTCCTCCTGCCAACCCGCCGGATGGGGATGAGTTTTAGGGGCATCTCGGCTCAGATCGCCAGAGCCAGAATCCCTCACCCTCCCACACATAAAAAACCCCCGCGGGCTAGGCAGGGGTCTGGTCTAACAAAACTGGCCGGTTAACGCCAATTTCTTTGTCGATACCCCTCTTTGCAAGTGCCGTGCCGGATCGCGTAGAAACGCGCTATTCAGGTGCTGTCAGGCGACTCGCCTGACAACCATCACGTGCGAAGGAAGGGGGCGGGCGGGATCGCTCGACACCACCACCGAACAGGCTGGCCTGCTGCATTTGGCTGCAATTAAGCCGCCATCAGAATGCAATCCAGTTCAACGTTTGCGCATTCATACGGCTGCGAACACCGTTTGGAGACCGATTCTGTGGATGAGTCTGATGTCAGGCGGGAATCGGCGCCTCAGTGGCGACGGCTGCCAGGGGAAACTTGACAGTGATCGAAGTGCCTTGTGACAGCGCCGACTCGATCGATAATTCGCCGCCGTGGCCATCGATAATTCGCTTGCAGACCAGAAGGCCGAAGCCGTGTCCGGTTTCCTTGGTAGTAAACTTCTCCGAAAAAGCTTTCTCAAGAAGAGCAGGCTCAATACCTGTACCGGTATCTCGGATAGTCACTGAAAATGACTTGGAGGAATGATCGACCACGACCACGACCTTGATCTCACGTTGAGCGCAACCTTCTGTGGCGTCGGCGGCATTGTTGAACAGGTTGTACAATAACTGCTGGATATGGGTGGCATCCGCTTCAAACAGGATCGGCTCAGATGGTGGCTCAACATCAACTGTAACGCCATGATATCTTTTTTGCGGCTTGAGGTAATCGTGTACTTCCATCAGCAACTGATCGAACCGGATGGCTTCCTTCCTGGAGGCGATCGGGGTCAGGTCCATCAGGTTGCCGGTGAACGTTTTGATCTTGTTGATATTGTCGGTGATGGCATGAAGATACCTGTCGAGTTCATCGTAGTGCTGTTTCTTGAGGTGATGGTCCAACAGCGACAGATTGCCCGCAACGACACCCAGGAAGTTGTTCAGTTCATGGCCGATCTCAGCCGACATCTCGCCGCGCGTGGCCATCTTTTCCAACTGGATCGTTTCATCCTGGAGTTCTCTCAGCCGAGCGTACGCATCCTTGGCCTCATCCAGAAGCAGGATGTTTTCCAGCGACAAGGCCAACTGACTGGCCGTAATTGACAGGAAGGTCAGGTCGGTTTCTTTGAGCTTCTCAGCTTTTTGATCGAGACCAATCATAACCAGACCGTAGAGCGAGCCGGCGCGACTTAGCGGTACAGTTACAATGCGGTCGGCAGTCTGTAGACAAGGCGGCAGCAGGTATTCGGTCAAGGCTGGGTCGGGGCAAGCCTTGTACAGCGGGTGCTCGTCCATTTGGCTAAAGTAAAACGGCGTTTCAAGAAGCCATGGATCAACCTTCCCCAGACACTTGATCAAAGGACCGTCTGGAAGTGTTACTTCCTCGGTCTGATCATCTATGATGCTGATGAGTCGGCAGTCTGTAACCTGGTTGGCCCAGTAGAGAGCCGCTCCATGCGTGGCTCCACAGTGGACCAACGCGAATTTCAACGACAGGGTGGTCAGCGATTTGCGGTCACCTGCCGTGTACAGCATCTGATTGAGGTCGGAGAGCCGTTCCAACTGCGTGTCAGGGCCTTTATCGGTCACTTGTCGACGTATTTTCTCAACCGCCTTGGTCACTGCCTGTCGGATTTCGGTCAGTTCAAACGGTTTGAGAATGTACTCAAAGGCGCCTTGCTTGATTGCGTCCTTGGCCGAATTTAAGTCGGCGTAACCGGTCATAAAGATAACAACGAGGTCGGGGCACAGTTCGCGCGCCCGGGCGGCCAGTTCGATGCCATCCATATGAGGCATGCGGATATCGGTGATGATGAGATCAGCCGGGGAGGCCTCTATCAGCTTGAGCGCCTCGGGGCCGTTGGCGGCCACTTCGACCGTGTGGCCTTCATCCTCAAACGTGTCGCGAAGTAATGAGAGGACGATCTCCTCATCATCGGCGACAATGATGCGTATCCCTTTTTCGTCAGTCTGGGTCATATTGATTTGGTTACTGCGAGGATCTTTTCCAACGTCCTGGTGACCTCATCAAGGTCAAACGGTTTGGTCAAGCAGCCATAGGCCCCCGCCTCCTGGGCCATACGAGCCAGTTCATCCGGCAGGGAGTCGGTCATTATGAAACGCGACTGGGGACGGTGAGCGATCACCTCGGTGAACACCTGATAGCCGTTCTTGCGAGGCATATGTAAGTCGCACAGGATTGCATCGTAATCACCGTCAAGCGCTTTCTCGATACCTTCCTGTCCGTCAATGGCTGTATCGACCTGATGACCCTGGTCGCTCAGGTACTCCACCAGGAGATTCCTGATTACCAGAGAGTCGTCCACCACGAGAATCCGTGCCATCGGTTACCTCATTGCTCGATACATTCGGTCACTGCCTTCATGAGATCCGAAATCGAAAACGGCTTGGAAAGGAAGGCCGAGGCCCCGCTCCTGGCCGATTCGCTGACGGAGAAGAGGGTGGAATAACCGGAGATAACCACGACTTGATAATCGGGATCTATCTGCCGGGCAAACTTCACCACTTCTTCGCCTGAAACTCTCGGCATCTTTAGGTCGGTGATGATCAGATCGAACTTGCGCTCTTTGATTCTAGCGATGGCTTCATCGCCGTCGCAGGCGACAGATATCTGATAGTCTTCGCCAAGAACCTCAAGGAGGAACTCACGGATGATCTCTTCATCATCAACGATCAGGATTGATTTCGGGTTAGTATCATGCATCAGCAGCGGTCTAAACCTGTGCGTCCGGTTGTGTCCCAAGCTTCTCTTTAGAAGTATCGGACGCGTCTGCTGGTTTCTGAACTGGCAGGATAAGAGTAAAAGTCGTGCCTTGACCGATTATGGAGTCGACTTTGATCTCGCCACCGTGGTCTTTGATGATACCGTAGCTTACTGAAAGACCCAGCCCGGTACCCTTACCGACTTCCTTGGTGGTGAAAAACGGCTCAAAAATCTTCTTGATGTTCTCCGGCTCGATGCCTGAGCCCCGGTCGATAAACTGCAACTCGACGGCGCCGCCGAACTCTCCCAGCGCCGGGCTGTACCGCGACTTGATGGTGATACAGGTTCCCGGCGCTGAAGCATGCATGGCGTTGATGATGAGGTTGGTGAACACTTGCTGCAACTGACCGCCGTTGCCCTGAATGACGGGCAGGTCGGCATCAGTCTCAAGCTTCAACTCGATCTGACTCATGTGGAGTTGATGTTCGACGAACGTCACCGTGTCCTCGATTGTGGCATTGACGTTGACATCATCGAACTCGGTTTCTCGTCGCGAGCGGGAGAATCTGAGCAGGTTCTGTACGATCGCTTTGCATCGCCTCGCCTGTGTCTCAATATCCGTGAGGTAGCGGATGAAGGCGTTCACTTCCTTGTCCCCAAACTCGCCGGGACTCTTCTTTTTCATTTTCTCCAGTGCGAACTGGGCGTAGCCGAGAATACCGCCAAGCGGATTGTTCAACTCGTGGGCCACGCCCGCCGCCAACTGACCGATGGCGCTCATTTTTTCGGACTGAATCAACTGCGCCTGGGCATCTTCAAGTTCGAGGGTTCGCTGGATGATTTTCTCCTCCAGCGTTCGATTGTAATCCTCAATCTCGTTGCGTGACTGCTGTAGCGATCCGATCATCTTGTTGAAGGTGTTGGCCAACTGTCCAATCTCATCATGCTGCTTGAGATGCACCCGTTGACTCAGATCGCCCCGTGCCACCTGGTCGGTGACGTCGACTAACATTTTGACCGGCTTGGTAACGAACCGAACGATGAAAGCGATAAACACAATCGTAACAGCCACTACCAGCAAGGTCAGAATAATCGCCGTCAGGCGTGCTTCGGCGATCGATTTGTTCACATTCTCAAGGCTGAGCACCAGCTTTATGTCGCCCAGATGCTCGCGCACAAACGTTCGAGTCAACGATGGGTCGATGCCGCCGGTGATACCGAGGTTTTCGCGGTCCAGCTTCTCGACACGGGTCATCACCGGATAATTGAATTCGATGAAAACGGCTCCGGCGGAGTCTTCCACGTAGAAGTCACGGCTGGAGGCATCCTCGGGGTCATTGGACAGGTTGATTTCTCTGAGTCGAACCGTACTGTTATCATCCCACTCGCCAAGCTGCGACAGCAATTCGCCTTCACGGTTATAGATCATGGCACAACGGATATCTTCGAAGACTGAGAATTTTTCCAGCAACTCTTCCAGTTCCTGTCTGTCTTCAAAGAGCACACCACTTTCGGCCTGCATGGCCAGAATTCGGACCATGGTCTCGCCGTTGGTCTCCAGCCCGAGGTGGAAGCCTTCTTCCTGCCGCTCGATCAGATAGGCGCTGACGACCAGAATCGAACAGACCAGGATAAAGGATATCGGCAACACGAATTTCGTGCGCAACTTCCAGCGATCAATCCAGCCTCGGAGGTTCATCGGTACACCTCCTTGGCCACAGCCACCAGTTCATCGGGGATCTCGATCTTCACATGCTGGGCGGTTTTTTCGTTGTAATGAAACCAAACTACATCGGCAAGGGATACTGGAATGTTCCCCGGCTTCTTCCCGGCCAGGATCAGTCTGACGATCTCGCCGGCTTGCATTCCGATCGCCTTATAATCGAAATCAAGGGCAAAGAGAGCTCCCGACTCAACCACGTGGCGCGAGAATCCCATGAACGGCACGCCCTTACGCAGGGTGTTCATCAGGATGTACCGGGTGGAGCGGGGGTCAAACAGATTGTTGTCGGCCACGCTCCAGATCCCGTCAACCACCGTGGCTAACGAATCCAGAGCTTGCGGCAATTCCTTGAAGTTGTTTACCGGTATCGGCACCAGAGTGAGCCCGGCGTTGTTGGCCACCACCCTGGCATGAGCTATTAGGCTGGCCGTGTTATCGGTGTACAGCACGCCGATCTTCTTAAGCCCCGGGACAATCTTCTTGAAATACTTGAACTGGAGACCCACCGGGATATTGAGTGAGGCGCCGGTGAGATTACCGCCGGGCCGGGCCATTGATTTGACGAATCCGGAAAGCTCCGGGTATTTCACCGCTGAAAAAACGGTAGGGACGTTTCCCAGATTGGTTTTGGCAAACTCCGTTGCCGAACTGCCTACAGTGAGGATGACATCCGGCGATATTTTGTCCAGCGAGTCGACGATATCAAGGTTGGCCGAGGCGTTATCGCCCACCTGAAAGATATGGAAAACGGCCTCAGGATGAGCGCGTCGGATCACCTTGCGCGCGCCCTGCAGCGTCCGGAGGGTAGACTTCAGGCTATCGCGGATGAGTATGCCGACCTGGACATCATCGGCTGCGTGTACCGCCCCGCCTGCGGCGAGAAGACACCACACCACCACTGCTACGAGAACTCTTCTGGACCAGTCATTCATAGACGTACTGGAGCCTTCGTCTGTGACAACATTGACAATCCTATGCGGTCAGGCGTATCCCACGGGGTCAACGCCGGTGGTTGTACTTCCTTACGTATCGGATATCGCGCCCAAAACTTGACAAGTTCGGCTTATAGGGTTGAAATCGGTTGCCCGGCGGACTTTTCGTCCCGGAGTGGTGTCCATTTTGGCTATCAAGTATTCAGTAGGCGCGCCGACATTAAACACAAAGCGAATTCCGTTTCAGAAGTCGGACTATAGCAAAGACAAAGATATGTTTGACATAAACAGTGCAGGAGGAATTGCCTTGTACAAACCACTTCTATTGTTATTCTTGCTCCCGCTTGTGTTCCTGGTGCTTTTCGACGCAGCGCCGTTGGAGGCAGGTGTGAGCGGCAAGATCTCGGGAGAGGTTATCGACTCACGAACCGGCGAGCCCATTGTGGGGGCTACGATTCGATTGGCGGGAACAAACATCGCCACGCAGACGGACGTTGACGGGGAGTACTTCATGATCAATATGCCTGTCGGCAAGTGTGATCTCTCCGTCACCTTCATGGGCTACAAGTCGATAACCAAACAGGGGGTTCGTGTTCTGGTCGACCTGACAACACCGGTCGACTTCGAACTTGACCAGCAGGCCGTCAAGATCGGCCAGGAAATCATAGTGGTCGCTACCAATCCGATAGTCCAACTGGACCAGACTGAATCGCGGGTTATCTTCACCGCCGATCGGTTGAAGGATTTGCCTAACATCACCACGGTGCAGTCGGTTCTAACCAACTATCCGGGTGTGGTAGTCGGCCGCGATGACCGCCTCCACGTTCGCGGTGGTCGCGCCGGTCAGGTGGCCTACTACTACGACGGGTTCTCGGTTCAGGATCCGTTCTATTCGACCGCCGGCATTCGCATCATGCCCTCAGCATTGGAGGAGTTGTCGCTTACGTCCGGCGGCTACACCGCTGAGTATGGTGAAGCTCTCTCCGGTGTTGTCAATGCCGTCACCCGCGATGGTGGCCCCACCTTTCATGGCGGTATAAAGGTTTACGAAGGAGCCACCCATCCTTATGACGTCAACACCGGCGACTGGGGTAATCTCAAACGCGTGGGCAATCGCTCGGTAGCGTTCAACCTATCCGGTCCGATCATGGGAATGGATCCAAAACGCTACACTTTCTTCACGGCCGGAGAATACCTCACCGATGAGACCTCACTTCCGGCCAACGGCTACGATGCTTACACCTGGACGGCCAAGGTGACGGCTCAGCCCACTCCGCACGTAAAGCTCAAGAGTAACTTTACCTATTACGACGCCAGCGGTGGCGCCTATACGCACCGCGACGTCAACGGTATTTCGTACGATTTCAATCTCGACGGTCTGCCGGTATTCGAGAAGAAGTCCCATCTGCTGGGGCTGACGGGGAATTACAATTTCAATGAGAGCATGATTTTCTCCGCAACAGTCAACACTTTCAAAACTCGCACCTGGCAGGGACCACCTGACCTGATCGACACCTACTGGGACCAGTGGCCGGGCTATGGTGTGGATGACGATGGTACTTATAATGGCACCATTGATGATGACAACTATCTGGGCTATCGCGATTACGAAAACCCATACCATATAGTAGGCTTTACGCTCGGCGATGATTTCAATCCGACCTTCCGTCGAAGAGAATCGAAATACACTTCCGTGAAAGCCAACCTGTTGACCCAGGTGAATAAATCGAACCAAGTCAAGGCCGGCATTGAGTATCGGCGCTATGATGTAGCCTGGGACTCCAAACAGTTCTTCAACGACAACCCGTATGGCGAGAAATACTCCAGTAAGCCGCTGATGGCCTCGGCCTTCCTGCAGGACAAACTGGAATACAAGGATTTCGTCATCAACGTAGGTATGCGCTTTGACTATCACAATGCCGATATCAGCTACAATGTCACTCCACGGGATGCGCCCCTGGATACGGTAGCGCGTTACGTGAAGGCTGAGTCCAAATCCCGGCTGTCACCGCGCCTGGGTGTGTCCTTCCCGATAGCCGAAGCCTCGGTTATGCATTTCAACTACGGCGTGTACTACCAGGAGCCACGCTATACTTATCTGTACACGAATATTCAGGGAGACGTCACCTCGGGTTATCCGCTATTGGGTAATCCTGA
>JAUWIB010000078.1 GCA_030605565.1 bacterium | reverse complement strand
CGATGCTCTTCTGTAACCAACCTCACGGCCTCAATCTTGTAAGCTCGGTCAAACTGACGACGTTTCTTCGACATAAACACACCTCCTGATAGAAGTAAACACTATCTTCTCGATGTGTCCACTAAATCGGGGGAGGTTCAATCTACCTTACTGACTGGCCGACTTGAACAGCGACACCGTCGCGCCGGTAGGGTCCTGGATGATACAGAAGCGACCGACAGTGGGAATGTCCTGCGGGCCGTGTATGACCGTACCGCCAAGCTCGGTCGTCTTCTTGGCCGCGGCATCAACATCGTCCACCGTAATATAGGCCATCCAGTGCGACGGAACTTCTTTGGGTACTTCGTCCGGCATGGCCATCATCCCGGCGGCATCCTTGTCGCCGATCTTCAGCAGCGTGTAATCCATACCGGGCATGCCGGCGTCGGTAGGGTTCCAGCCGATCAATTCGGAGTAGAATTTCTTGGCCGCCTCAATGTCGCGTGTCATCAGTTCGTTCCAGCAAAAAGTTCCAACGGCAGGTTTTTCATCGGGCATTTCAATTCTCCTTTCGAGTGTTTTCTTGTTGCCGGCGTCAAACAGCATACGTGGCCAAGGCCGGATCGGCTATCACATTTTGAGCAGGTCAACTGATATTAGGCTGCTCGGATGACAGGACCGATCCTATACTGCGCTGCCACCGGATCACAGATCACTCGTAGCGCCCGCATGACATTGGCCTCATCCGGGATCAGCATATCGTCCAAATCGCATATGACAGCTTCGATTGCCACTTGAGCACCGCTGATTATTGCGAGAACATCTCACTGATACTCTCACGGTTGTGAATACATCGAATCGCATCGGCGAACATAGGCGCCACCGAGACCACCTCGATCTTATCCGAGAATGTCACAGGTTGGTTCTCTACGCTGTCGGTAATCACCAGTTTCCTGATGGGGCTTGCATCGATTCGTTCAACCGAGTCCTCAGCCAGGACACCATGCACAACCAGCGCGTAAATTTCCCGTGCACCCCGAATTACGAGTTGCTCGGCTACGGCCGTGAGTGTGCCGCCGGAGATAGTGAAGTCGTCGACGATCAACGCCGTCTTCCCCTTCACCTTCCCAACGATGCCCATCACTTCGGCCATCTCATCGTGGTCGGCTCGCTCTTTGTCGGCAATGGCCAGCGAGGTTCCAAGAATGGCCGCATACTTTCTGGCCTGTTTGGCAAAACCGACGTCGGGTGAAACCACTACACAGTTGGAAAGACCGAGAGAGTTGACATACTCACACAGGACCGGCAGAGCATACAGGTTATCGACGGGCGCCCGAAAGAACCCCTGAATCTGCGGGGCGTGAAGGTCCATCGTCACCACCCGATCGGCGCCGGCCGCCTCAATGGCGTCGGCACAAACGCGCGCCCGGATCGACACCCGTGGTTCGTCCTTCTTGTCACCTTTACCATAACTGAAGTACGGGATCACGGCCGTCACAGACTCGGCGCTCGCTCGTTTGAAGGCATCTATCCAGAACAGTAGTTCCATGAAATTGTCGTTGGCCGGAAACACCGTCGATTGAACTATGTACACCCGCCGACCGCGAACGTTTTCGAGCACGCGTACGAACGTGTTACCCTCGGAGAACTGCATCACATCGCCGCGCCCGAGAGAAACACCGAGGTGCGCACATATCCCGGCAGCCAGCTTTTTGCTGCCGCTGCCGGCAAAGATCATAATCTTGTCATTATTCGTATTCATGTCTCACCTGACGCTTTGTTCGATTTCGACCGTTATCCGTGACCAGGAATAGTCATATCGTCAACCCGAAAAGGGAATCCTCCACTTCAACTTCCCAACCTGATCTACAGGCTCGACGATCAACGATATGTTGTCAACCTCGAACTCCCAACCAAAACTCTCGAATGCAAGTTCGTCAAGAACCTCCGGCAGGGTCTGTCGATCCACGTCGCCGTAGGCCAGACTGACATGCGGTGCCCAATTGTCGTTATTGTAATACTCACTCACTCCCGTGCCGAGGCCGTTTACCGCGTGCCAAATCTCGTTGTGCAGTTGCGCCATCCGGCTGTTTCTGGCCACCAGCAAATAGACAACCGGGGTTTCACCGGAAAAGATCCCAAGACCGGCTGTCTTGACAGCAAACTGTTTTGTATGTGCGGCCACTCGCTGCATTGCAGCTTCCAGTCGATCAAAGTCATACTCGTCGGCGATCTGCCACGAAAAGTGTGGGTATGGCGTCACACGAATGCCGGTCAGTCCACTGCGTTGCTCGAGCCGATCCCAGATTGACTCAACCCGTTCGTAGTATGGTGACGGTAAGAGTGACACTAGGCCATGCATATCAGTTGGACCTCAGGCAAATCCACAACCGTGACATGCGCTCCCGGAAGACTATACACAGCCGTCAAAGACGCTGCCAACTTTCGCTTCACCGACCGCCGCAGCCGAAGGCCGTACAACAGAAAGTGCAAGAAGGGTCTGGCCTCACCGCTGGCCCATAGCTTGCCTCCGGATGCAACCGTGCCGGGTTTGTACTCATTGAAACGGATGCCGAAGATGTCACCTGGGAAGCCAGAGGCTTTTGCGAAAACCTCGGTGAGCCGCGATGCCAAGTGCGTCCTCGTGTCGGCATCGACGCTCGGCATTGTGATTTCAAGGCATGGCATAGACAATCCTCCAGAGCATGGACCGAGCCCAATATACGGTCGTCGGTTGAGAAGGAAAGTGAAATGATGAGACAGCAGCTTCTACAGTTACGAACCGCAAGCCCTACCGGAACTTTCTGATCCGGTGCACTAACAGGTACTCTTTGGCCAATGCGCCCAACCGCCGCGCCTCGCTCTCTGAGAGATGCACACGGTGTAGTTCCTCGTAGGACCGCTCGTCGCCTGCGCCATACGTAGCCTCGATAATCGCCAGGTCGGCCCCACTCACCAGACCGTCCAGATCAGCCTCACTTCCGGAATCGCCGGTTATTGCCACCGTCTCACCACCATACGAAATCCGGTAACCGTTGGCCGGAACAGGGGCCATTACTCTCGACCCGACCATGCTGCCGCAATGGACCACGCTGCGCGCTTCAACTCTAAAACAACCGACATCCAAGCTGTCGCTATCATCGAGACCGAGAACAGATATCTCGAACGGTAACGTGTAGGGATAGCACCTGCCAAAGTTCTCTACAATCCCAAGTAGCTCGACGCAGGCCGACGGCGCGACAAGAGGAAGCGGTTTCCGCCGGTCAATCATCCGCATGAATCCAAGCAGCGAATGCAGCCCACCAACGTGATCAAAATGACCGTGAGTAAGAACCAATCCAGCCACCTTCTCCAGGTCCAACTTGTGAGCCAGGAGGTCACGCAGGGCGCCGTCACCCACGTCCATAAGCAGTGCCCCGTCCCTGCATTCGATCCATACCTGCTGCGCGACCCCGGCGGCCGAGAAAAGTACTCGTACAAAGAGGCTTCGGCCTCGCCACAGTTGCTGTTCATCAGGCTCGGGCATGTGAGTTTGGTCGTGTGGGTTGCCGCCTATCGCTGTTCGACAATCACCAGAGACCGTTTGTCAGCTAGATTCAACTCTGTCCTTTTCTAAAGCACTTTCTCATTCAGCCATTGTCGGCAGGAGCACAGGGCTCCTGCCCTACAAGACTGAGGCACTTTCTCATTCAGTGCCGTCTTCGGCACGCTTCCCGTGTAAGGGTAGAACCGGATGCCCACCCCTTCAACAAAAACAGTCGGGCAGGTTTGTCCCCACGATGTCACCCCGTGTTGATGGAGGTCCATCCTCATGGGAACGGAGCGGATAGATTCCCGCCTCCGGGACTTTCCAAAAACCCTTGATGTTTACTTGTTTGGGATGGTTCTTTAGACAGTCTTCTGCCCGATAATTCAGTGGCTCGCTCGATCCGGCATGGTTTGGGAGAGTTGGATTTCAGTCGGTTTGATGCTGTCTACCGCAACGACCTTGAGGGTCGTCC
>JAUWIB010000071.1 GCA_030605565.1 bacterium | reverse complement strand
CCCATCTGACCAGGAGATACATGTGATTCTGGACAATCTCAGTACCCATAAGAAGAAGAGGGGTACATGGCTGTCGCGTCATACCAATGTTCACTTCCATTACACACCGACAAATGCAAGCTGGCTTAATCAGATAGAAATCTGGTTCAGCATACTGACAACAAGAGTAATACGTAACGGAAGCTTTACATCACCAAGACAGGTCAGGCAGACAATCGACAAATTCACAAGAGCCTATGACGATGATTGCGCTCCATTTGAATGGAAAAAAGAAAAAGTTCATCAGGCAACTCTGAAGAGATGTTACGCGGACTTATGCAAGTAGATGCTAGGTCAATCCAGTAATTCGGGTATGCCTCCCTTAACGCATTCAACGACTCTATAGACACGAGTACAACGTATTGGTCACGCCCCGGAGCTTCTTTTTCCACTTCAGCCAATTTAGAGAATGCCAATTCTGTCTCGTGCCTCTCATAGGAAAGTGTCCAAGTTTGAATGTGTTTGGCGTCGAATATGATTAACTGGTAATACGGTTTCTGCACTTCCCGATCATGGGAGGTTATGGTCATCCGGCAACCTTCAAGGAAGTTCTCGGTCTTGTGTCGCGAGCACAGCGCCTTGATCTTCGCCGTTAGGTCGTCAAGACTGTGAGGAACGCCCGGCACAAGATTCGTCTTTTCCTTCAGGGCAAAGACCCCACTCATAAGTTTGAAAAGTTCACGCCAACTTTTAGGACCGCGACCAGCCTTGAGAGCGGTCTCTTGGAAAACATCAACAGTCTCGACGGTAGTAGCCCAAGCATGCTGTAAGCGCCAACGCACCTGAATCTCGGTCAATAAGCCATTGTATTTGGCATATTCAGGTTCATCACTCTGAAACTTGACGATCAAGTGATGACTACGATAGCCGTCCTCCTTTGGCTCGTCAATATAGGCCTTCTCCCATCCGAATTTGTGGTCCCGGATGTTTTCTTTGCACAGAGCCACAATCCTTTCCACTTCCTGAACAGAATCGACTATGGCTCGACACCCACCAATATCCTGCATCCGTGACAAACTGACACCGCCAGTAAGCCTCTGTAGTTTGTCAATGATGGTAGGAAGGCGCTTTATACGGTATGGGACTATGGCCTTCGGATTGACAGAGGTCGCGTAAAGCCGGACAGCTTCAGTAATGGCACGTAACGGCCAGTTATGGGCGGCCCGCCAGTTGTTTAGCACATCCAACGCCCAGATTTCCTCGGCCGAATCAATGCTCGTAGCGCCACTCAGAACGCGGCCCGCTTTGTCCACATCTGCGAAAGAGGATTTCGGGTGTTCAAACTCCATAGGCTGGGGCGAATGTACGCACTATACATGGGCAATGGTCTGACAACTTGCCTCAAGCATAACTCACCGGCCTTGATTCACCAAGTATATAAACGCCGGGATTTAGGGGAAGATCAGGAGGTGTCACCCATCGACGACAAACAGACAAGTTTTGAATGATTGGTGCTCGACGGACAATGTGACCCCGGCCAATATCTACTTCGGTCGGGCCGTGCAGATACAGTAAGAAAGAAAACGAATCAAAGAACGAACAATGAAACATAGGCAACAAAACCACCCAAAGGCCATTGCCATCAGGCAGACAGTGTTTTGGATTTCAATACACCTTGTCCACTTTGTGCTGGAACCACGCCACGCCATACAAGCAGCTATTTTGGACTTGACAAAACCGACCATGGGGCCTATACTCTTGTATAAGAAGGCAGTCATCGCATATATGTCGGGTGAGGCGTGGCGAAATGTGTTGACCGCTGGGTCAAGTGAGTGCCGAGAGATGACAACTATATTACACGATATATCGAGGCGAATCGGGAGTGAAGAGTCCCTGCGGGATTCCCGCTGTAGGGGATCTGCCTTCCCGAATACAACCATCGCCGCCCTTTCGAGTGCGAATAACAAATAACAGGGAGGTCCTGATGATACTTCACAGAACATACAAGCTTACCGGCGTTGCCTTGTTGGTACTAGGGCTAACGGCCACTCTTTCTTGGGCCGGGGCTGCTCCACGCCTAATTGAGCAAGGGAGTACCACAATCCGGGACTTGCCTTTACAGGGGAATTCTCCCCACGTTGACATGAAGGATGGGTACGTGGGAATCTGCACCGGTGACTATCCTATCAATCAGTTCTCGCTAATCAATCCCCGTGGTGAAGAACAATTCACAGTACAGTCCCCGGACGGTGGACCTTTCGTAGTTGTTGATATGCAGTCCAGCAGCGGTGTGATCGGTGTGGCGGGCCTCTACGCCGACGCCTATGTGGTCTGGTATTTTTACGATTACTCCGGACGGAAGATATTGGGTCCAATAGAGTGCGGAGGTAGCTTACAACCTTCCCCGGGCTTTGCCTACCTGGTCACCAAGTATCATGAGGATATGGCGCCTTCCGCAAGAGTGTACGATTCACTTGGGAATCTCTTGGTGGAACTGGAAAGAGATGGGGAATACTGGGAATTGACTCCTATCGACGATACGTCAATGGTATTTCAGGACGGCAACCATATCCGTATACTATCCTTTCCGTCAACATCAATCCTGCGGGAGTACCATGTAGATGGAATCAAACCGCCCCGTTACTTTCACTCCAGTTTGAGCTCCGATGGCAGGTTCTATGCGTTTAGTGGCCTACACAAAATCGCAGTGTGTGACCTCGAGACAGGGAAGGTGAGGATGGTCGAAAAGAGCGATATTGAAAGTGAGTACATTCCGGGTATTAACGCGACTCCCAGGTTCGTTCTGTCACCGGCTGCCGAACACGTGATCTGCTATGATCCTAGAGGCGTAGTATTCACGATATACGAATATCAAGATAATGAGTATGTGAAAGTGGTCGACAAGATGAAGGTGCTTGTTGATGCTCCGGTGGGGTTCCTGTACAAAACACCTTTCTTCCTTGATGACTTGTGTGTGATCAATCATTTCACCGGTGTTCCGGGCGGAATGGTGTTTGCAGCCTATGTATTCAACTACCGCACTCCGGTCTCACTGATTACCGGGGGTGCCACTATAGTCGGTTACGTCTCGCCACCCAGCGTCAGCAATGGACTAACCCTGGATGTCCTCTTTATTGATAAAGATCGACCTAGGGAGGCGAAGATCAAGCGGATATTAGTGGAGGAGGTTGATCATGAATAGCATGCAATTGTTTTTACGGCGGCCATCGGGTACACTGGGCGTCTGTCTGTTGGTGGTCATGCTGAGCGGTATAGTATACTCTCAGACTCCGTTGCACCCGTTGTTGTGGCCGATTTCAGCTTCGGCCACGGAGCGCGACACCTTGACATCTCCATTCGGAGTAAGGCAGTGGCCAACCGAATACGATTGGCACGGCGGAATAGACATTCGCGCACGGGCCGACGACAGTCGGTACGTCCATGCGAGCGACACGGGTAGAGTCACACATTCCGGTTATGACCTATGGAGCGGTAATGTGGTAGATGTAGCTTATTTTGCAGCCGTTTATGAAGGTGTTCAGTTCCGGTATGCCCACCTCGACTCTATTCTAGTCGACACACTTTATCCGTGGATCCTGGGAGTCTATCCGGGTGATACGGTGGGCTACGCGGGCACTACGCCAAATGTGGATGTGCACCTGCACCTGGGGTATCAACTCCTGTGGGCAGATCCACCTGGTTGGGGCGACAGTAGAGTTAGAAGGAATCCTCTGGAGCTGTTCCCTATACCTGAGATTGATGACGATGCTCCGACGATCACAAACGTGAACCACGTGTTCGAATCAACGTGTCTCGATAAGCTCACTTTCAGCGTTGAAGTGCCGGCTGATGAGTTGGATCTTGAGCACTTGATAATTCAATTTCGCAATAAATCGACGGGCTACATTAACGGCATTCACTACTACCTGGGTACTGAGAAGGTTGTACTGTTTATCCGTCTTAACGAAATAGACCGTATTCCAATCGATTCGATCGGCCGCGCTGAACTGCGAGCCGATAGTATCATTGGTTATTTCGGCGATGATCCAGCAGTTGCATGCAGCGTGGCACTGAATGCCAACCACTTCGATTGCGATACTTCTACCTCTTTCGTTCTTAATGTCGTCATCGATTTCGTCAACTGTTACTACACAGCAGCGGACACCGGTCGCATTACCGTGGAAGTACAAGATTTCGGCGGATGGGACGATAAGTACTTCCTATTTGTCGGCGAATCACCAGCCGTGTTCGTAAGCCGTTTTGAAGCGCAGCGGGAAGGCGAGCACATTTGTCTAGCCTATGAACTGTCGTGGATGGCTAACGCCACGCGTTTGGAGCTAAGGAGATCTGATGCCAAGGGCGAAGCCGTCACAGTTCGCGTGGTGGATTTGAGAGGTCAGGTTATAGGGCCGGGCGTGACAGGTTCGTTAATCTGTATAGACTCGACTGGAGACGTTTACCGGGACTACATTTATAGAGCAATCCTGGTCGGACCGGACGGCCAGGAGCAGGTGGCCGCCGTCTGCAAGTACACGGGGTTGCCTAAGGACTTCCGATTGTCGCAGAACTACCCCAATCCGTTCAACTCAGCAACCGTGATCGACTTTGTCGTCGCAGGTCCCGGAAGTGTTGAAACTGAACTTGTAGTCTATAACGTTTTAGGCGAGAAAACTGCCACTTTGCACAATGGTCGTTTGACACCAGGTCGATATCTTAGGAGATGGGACGGTCGCGACGACAATGGTAATTCCGTCGCAAGCGGTGTCTACTTCTATTGGCTCCGCACCGGTGATAATGAAGAAGCAAAGAAGATGGTACTCCTAAAATAAGGGTACGGCGAAATGTTAAATACGAAACCTACAAAGAACAAACGACGGCGGCGAGGATTCGTCGGCCTGCTGGCTATGAGCATCTTGCTTTGTCTCAGCGTATCTGCCGGTTCCGGCCGTTACCTTATCGTCTACCATTCAACTCTGTCGGGAGCGGCGCTGGATGACCTGGTATCTTTTGAAGAAGACCGTGGCTTCGATGTGTTAACATATGCGATTACAGATGGTGTCAGCAACGATTCGGTCAAGACGATCATTGCCAACACATACCATCAACACTATCTCAGGTACGTTGTGTTGGTCGGCACCTCTCGGTGGTTTGGGGATATAGCACAGTGCGATGATTGCTACGCTGATGCGTCTGAAGGAAATCTGGTTCCAACCTTCTTTCGCTACGACAGCTATGGCGCCCGAGTCCAGTACGACCATGATTACACTATTGTAGATACCGCCTATATGGGACGATTCTATGAACGACACTCCTGGCCTGACCTGGTGCTGGGACGAATTCCGGCTAAGGACACGTTTGATTTACGCGTTTACGTAGATAAACTGCAATATTATTACAGTGACACCGCTTCGGTCGACTGGAAGAACGATCTTTATGCCATTTGCGGTGACAAGGACCTGGGCTGGCCGGAAACCCACCATCCGCCCCGTGAGGAGATCGTGACCGAGTTCACTTATCTTCTTGGTGCAGCGGCATCTTCCTTCGACACCTCAATGATGAAGTATACTGACTACGACTCGGCGCAGGATCGACAAGATGCGGTCATCGCTGCACTCGACAGCGGCAAGGCGGTTGTCTATGCCATGGCTACGGGAGCCAACTCCTGGAACTTCGGGGATATTCTCGGGCTGGGTGACGGCGATAAATTCGATGCAACCGATGACCTGGCCGCCAATGATAAGTACTCTGTCATGCTGGCGGCCAGTTGTTTCCTGGGCAACAGTGCCCATGAGTATATGGACAGTACCATACATCGGATTTGGCCCGAGAACTTCCTGCTGGCTCCGCATCGAGGGGCCATAGTGTATGTGGGCCCGTCCGGCTCCTCAATCCAATTCGATAATAACCTCTTTCTCGGATTCTTCAACTATCTGCTCTGGAAGTACCCGAACCTCAGCATCGGCGAGTTGTTCACGGCGGCCAAGCATGAAGGAGTGCTTTGGTTCCGGCCTACGGATCACGAAACACTCATGCAGTATACCCTATATGGTGATCCGTCATTGAGTCTCAACTCGCCGGGGTTGTCGAACCAGCAGCAAACCAAGTTCGATTATGAATTCGGTAGTCCGCTGCCCTACGAGGACAACGAATACAGCAGCAACACCCAGATTACATCGGACAGCGCCTACCTTTCTACGGTGGCTGGTCTCGATGGACGGCGACACCTCTATCGCGTTGCGGGTACAGACGGTTACCACGCATCCGATTCAGCTTACCAGAGTTGGCTGCTGTATGATGATCTGGGGCTGGAGATGACGGATTCCACACGATTCATGCAGTATGCGGTCAGACTATACGATCATCCCGACGGCATCGGGCGCGTGGGTGTCAACGGAATTCTGGACAACGAGGATTGGTTGTCCGACAGTACCGCATCAACATGTATCACCGATCAGTACGGTGATCGGGTAGGTGCGTCCCGCCGCAGGGTGGATACGCTATGGTGGCAACAGTACTTCTTCGATCTGGAAGCACTGGACGGGGGGACTCTGGATAAGCTGATTGTTGAATATGATGCTGTTTCTCCGGAGTCGACCGGACGCTTCGCCTTTGTATTATCAGATATCAAGTTCACGCCGACCTGGGGTTATGAGCCGTACGTGTCCGAGATTGACGCGGTGGACGAAATGGTGAAGGGGACATCAACAACAGTGTCCGTCGATGCCGTGGATGATGATGCCAATAGAGGTGACACGCTGTCGTATGAGTGGTCCGTTGACTACGGTTACTTCAGCGGCTCCGGCCGGGAGGTAACCTATCATGCACCGGACTACAATGCCCTTGCTCACATAGAGGCGACCGTATATGATTTGGGTGGACATGATGAAATCCGGCAGAAGAACATCTTGATCACGCGCGATCCGGAAGAGCCGGGGTGTCCTTTCGTGTATGTTCTCTCGGGAGGAGAGTACCAACTGGAAAACGTCGTGTTAACCGGGTCGGAACAGGCTGATAGACCATCGAAGATCACGGTCGACTGGTATCCGCTTGAGCACGTGCCCGATGTCGTCGACGGCAAGGTGAGACTCCGCATAGCTGAAGACTATCAAAAGGAAACATACCTCTACCAAGCCCACCTGATCGCCTACGATGTGTCGGGGCTCCAAACGCGAGAACGTCTCGCCATAAGCGGTTCCGGCAATCTGGTCGCCATGAGTGCACCGATCACGCCACTGTTTGCTGTCAACGGCAACGGTTACGACATCCTCGAAAAGGTTCGAGACAAGGACGACTTGTATTATGATACGAGGGTCAAGGGAGAATTGATCGCAGGATTTGACCTGGGGAGTTTCTTCCCGGGTCAAGGGGCCGGCAAGGCGAGCGACATACCGGGCGGTGGTACCATAATCGATCCGCCGGGCAAGGATCCCTTTATCCCCAAGGCCACCGAGGAAGCTGTCGTCGGCAACATACTGACCGTTGAGTTATATGATTACGACGGCAATCACGAGTACATCGGCTCCGTGTTCCCCAGAGTGAGGGCAAGTCTTCCGACGCTGGTCGATTTCACGGACTTCATAACGGCCGATAATCACAATTGGTTCGTGGTGCGACTGTCATGGGAGCGCGATTACCGGATTGATCAGTTTGCCTTCTTCTCATCCCGGGCACTGCCGAAGCTCGGAGAGTTTCCATTGACTGGTGCAGTTGACAACGAACATGCAGACGTTTCATTCCTGCTGGAGAACAGCGGCACTTACTATCGCCTGAGACCGCGCAATAGGATTGACCTCAGTTTCTCCAGTTCGCGTCTTGTTAACCTCGACAATGTGAAACTTGTTCTGAAGCTGGTGGGGTATTATCAGCCGCATCTCCATCGTGACGGTGGTCCGGCAAACAAGGACGACTTGATCGTCAACCAGAACTACCCCAACCCGTGCAACCCCAGGACTGCGATCAGTTTCAGCTTGCCAGAAGCAGCGGATGTCATGCTGGAGGTGTTCAACATCATGGGGCAGCGGGTGACGAAGTTGGTTGGCCGTCGCCTCAATGCCGGTACGCACTCCTTTGAGTGGGATGGATCGCAAGCGGCAAGCGGCGTATATTTTTACCGTCTCACCGCCGGAAACATCACCGAAACCCGCAAAATGGTGCTTCTGAAATAAAGGCTGCAAGTAGACCGGGCAGCATGTACTCGCTGCCGCAAAGCCCGGCGGCCATTCTCCGGCCAGGTGGCGACATGCGACGCCGAAGTCCATGACGGGATCGACAGCAGATACTCCAATTGATCTATGGCCAGATCATGTTCTCCCACGAGGCTATATATCTCGGCCAATACGGCAACAAGATCAGGTCCCACGAAGGCATCTTCAGAGACCGGAAGGCATTCTACGGCCAGCAAGCCCTCTCGGATAGCATCTTCTTTCTGACCCGAACCTGCATAAGCCTTCCCGAGGAAAACGTGCAAGTAGTGTGGATACTGGTCGGCCCCCAATGTGATTTGATCCTGAAGCACAGCGATGGCTGAATCATAATAGTGACGATAGCCTGCAAAACCCTGATGGCGATAGATGTCGCCTTTCTGAAGATAGTATTCGGCCGTTCCGGTAGCGATCATAGCCGATGACCCTCCGGCCGAGGACAAGAACTCCAAAGCGTGATCGTAGTCACTGTCAACCATGTCAAGTATGATCTCAAGATAGGCTATTTCGGCCCAACGTTCGTTAGTCCTTAGGGCGGCGGCGATCACCTGTCGTGCATTCTCTGTATGACCGTCCCGTACCAGGCACATGAGAGCCTTCTGGAAAAAGGCGAATTTGAGGTCCGGAGCAAGGCTGATGGCCCTGTCGAAGAGCTTCTCAGCCTCGGCGTATTCTCGCAGGCTGACCAGAGTCCCTGCAAACTCCGACGTTCGCCAGGCACTGCGTGGATCGGCCAGCACAACCTGTCTAAAGTTGTCTACGGCCGAAGACCATCTACCCTGTCGTCGCTGCACTTGGGCGGTGGCATAGAGAGCGTCGGCGTTGCCCGGCTGCTTCCGGGCCACTAATGCAAACTGCTTCAAAGCTTCTTCATAGTTCCTGTCACCATGATAATAGAACCATCCCAGAGCAAAGTGAGCTTCGGCAAGGTCTGGAGCAAACTCTATGGATCTATCCACCGCCTCCCTGGCCGCCGATAACCGTTCGAGCGATCGGTCATAGTAGTACCAATACATCTGCGTGTGAACCATACCCAACTTCGCGTATGCAAGGGCGAAACCCGGTTCAACTTCGATAGCCGACCTATACATTGCTTCGGCGTTTCGCAGACCGTCGTGGGTAACGTCATAGTACTGATTGCCGCGCAAGTAGTAGTCGTATGCTTCAGAGTCATCTGTTGGTTGCCGAGCCACGGCTTCCTGTTCGGTTACAGGTAATCTAATGTCGAGCGCCTCAGCTACCTTGCGAGCCACGCTTGCCTAGACGGCAAAGATGTCATTGAGAACGACCGTATAGCGATCCGCCCAGAGATCGACGTCGGTAGAGACTTGTATCAGCCTTGGATTGATCCGCAGGCGTTCTTCTTTGCCGGACTTGTCCCAGCGTATAGTGCCCATGAGAATGTAGTCGACCCCGAGTTCTTTTCCAATCTGCTTCAGACTCTTGTCGCTGCCCTTGTACTTGTTTGTACTGGACCGAGAAATAACACCCAGCCCGGAAAGTTGCGACAGGTTGACAAGGATCTCCTCTGTGATACCATCAGCGAAATACTCGTCCTCAGCCAGCCCCAGGTTCTCAAACGGCAGAACCGCCAGCATCTTTCTGCCGCCAGTGGTGGTTACCTGCATCCACTGCATGAACAAATACAACAAAGCAACCACCAGCACCAGCCCAGTCCCCGCGACAAACCAAACCGGCCCCCGTCTTCTCTGAACGACCCCTTGACTCATCACCGAAACCTGAGACCGAGAGACCATCCGCTTGAGGTCACTCATGATGCCCTGGGCAGATTGGTAACGCATTGACGGGTCTTTCTCCAGGAGCTTGGAAACCATGCGCTGTAACTCATCGGGGACGTCGGCTTTGTAGCGAGCCGGCGGCTCGGGCTCGTCATGGAGGATCGCATTCAGGGTAGCAGCTTCGTTGTCGCGGCCGAAAGGCGTTCGACCGGTAATCATCCCATAGACGACGACGCCCAGAGAAAACAAGTCGGAACGGTGGTCAAGCCCCTTGCCCTGAACTTGCTCGGGCGACATGTACTGCACCGTCCCCATGGTGGAGCCGGTTCTGGTAAGCTGCTCGGTGCCCTTGGCAGCCGCCAATCCGAAATCGAGCAGGCGCAGTCTGTTCTTCTCGTCGACAACGATGTTTGCCGGTTTGATGTCCCGATGAATGACTCCTGACTCGTGGGCTGCGGCGAGACCTTCGCAGATTTGTAGAGTGAGATCGATTATCCTCTCGAAGTCGAGATGTTCCGCTTTTGCCAAACTGCCCAGTGTTTGGCCGGTCACTAGTTCCATCGCGAAACAAGGCCGCCCCTCGTGCTCGGAAACTCCGAAGATCGTCACGATGTTAGGATGATTCAGCTTGGTGGTAGCCTCAGCCTCACGGTAGAAACGTGCCCTCGAGTCATCGTCCTGACACAGGTGAGCCGGCAGGAACTTCAGCGCCACTTTGCGTTTCATCCTCGTGTCTTCCGCCAGATAGACCTCACCCATACCACCAACGCCGATCTTCTCGATGATCCGGTAGATACCTATGTTGGTGCCTGCGCTCAGGACGGTGAAAGAACGTGTTCTATCATCGTGCGAGTCATCTGCGGCCATGGGAACGAAACCTCTCTTCGTTGGCTACCTTGTAACCACTCTCTTGAATGAAATCAAGATAGAATCTCAACTTCTCTCAAGCAACTTCAAAAGGGAGACAGTCGCTTGGAGTATTTTGGGTTCTAGTTCAATTAGGCTCACCTCCGGGTTCTAACACGGACGGTCACAACAGTTATTGCAGAACCTTTAGTTGAAGGAGCCGCGTACTACGAATACGCGGAAAAGATGGATGCCCTAACTTGACAAACGAAGTGCAACACCCGACTAAGATGTTGTTATGGGACAGGAATACACACAGATCGGCATTGAAGAGCGGTGCGAGATTGCCCGATTACGCGCCGCCGAGCAGGCCGACTTGCAGTAGGCTCCAACAGGCAAAGTAGATCAACGATAAGCCCCGCTGCGAAGCGGGGTTTTTTGTGTGCTGTGACGGAATTTCTGTGGTTTTTTGAGCTTGCGATACTGGCGTAGTAAGGCTTTGTTATATGCCTGGATCGCATCGCTTCCAGTAGGTCAGGTGCGATAATGCGGACGTTTTTCACTCAGACCGGCGATATGCCGTTGCCGAACGTAGATAGATAATCAGATAGAGAAGACAGATATCGGGAAAGTAAAGGAAGCTATACGATGAGATGTAAACAGAATTTGGGGTTCCTGGCAGTGGTTCTGCTGCTATGGGCAATCTGTGTGATCACCGTGCTGAACAATATGGAAGTGCGTGAGGTGTTCCACGAAATGGAGATCGATGTTGTTCCCGATGCCATCGCGATGACCCAGATGAAATGCGATGCCACCGAGATAAAAATGTGGACATTAACATATATTATAAGGGGCAATGTTGAAAGAGGCAACAAAACAATAAAAGAGTGGATACGGGAAAACTGGGCGGCGCTGGAAAAAGGCGCAACAGATCATTTGGAACTCCAGCACGGTCTTGGTCCGGAAAAGCTGCGAGTTGCCGAAGCGATAGTCGACTTGTCGCACAAGCTCATAGCTGTAAGTGCTGAAATCATTGAGGCGAAGGACCGGGGCGTTGGAAACGATGAATTGTTTGAGAAAATCAGACAGGAGTTTGGCCCCCCCCTGTTCTATCCTCTTAGAGACATGCTTGATGAATGCACCTCAGCACATCTTGATACACTATCGGCGGCTGGTATCAGAGTTGGCGACAGCCACGATGCCAACATTAACTTTACGGTAATACTGAGCCTTATAATTACACTTTTGGTCCTGGTTATTGGATTGGTAGTGGACAGGCTCTTTGTGAGATACACCACTGAGCGCAAGCGGGCGCAGGAGGCGCTGCAAAAAGCACACGACGAGTTGGAACAACGAGTTGAAGAGCGCACCATCGAACTAGTCAGGGCAAACGAGCAACTTCAACTCAAAATCACCGAGAACAACAAGGCAAAAGCAAAAATAGAACACCTTAACTCCGTGCTTGGCGCCATCCGCAACGTTAACCAACTCATAACAAGGGAAAAAGACCGTGATAAGCTGATTAAGCAGGCGTGTGAGGATCTTATCGAAGCGCGCGGTTACAGCACAGCGTGGATTACACTCAGGGACAAAACAGGGCAATATGACGGGTGCGCTGAGGCTGGCTTCGGTGAGGCGTTTTCACCAATGGTGGCACAACTCAAGCGGGGGGAACTGCCCCAGTGCTGCCGGGAAGCAGAGGAGCAACCCGGGGTTGTGATATTGCGCAACCAGGCTGATGAATGTCACAGTTGCTCTCTCCTTGGTCAATGTGATGTTCAGGATATCATGAGTTGTCAACTGGTACACGACCAAAGGACTTACGGCTTTATGGCGATTGCAACCCCTTTTGATTTGGTCGAGAGCCATGACGATCAGGCTTTGTTTCTGGAGGTCACAGGAGATATCGCGTTTGCCCTCCACAGCATCGAGCTTGAAGAAGAGCGCAAACAGGCGGAGGAGGCGCTGGCGGCTGAAAGGGAACGCCTTGATGTGACCCTCCGCTCCATAGGCGATGCCGTGATAACCACCGATATCAATGGCACCATAACCATGCTCAACAGGGTAGCCGGGGAGCTGACCGGATGGGACTCAAAGGAAGCAGTAGGTCGGCCACTCACCGAAGTATTCAGGATTATCAACGAGAAAACCCGCAAATTCTGTGAAAACCCGTTTGAGAAAGTCATGCTGTCAGGTGCGATTGTGGGTCTGGCCAACCACACCGTGCTTATTGCGAAGGATGGAACAGAAAGACTGCTCTCCGACAGCGGGGCGCCCATCCGCAACCAGTCCGGCAATATCATAGGTGTCATTCTGGTATTCAGGGATGTCACGGAAGCCCAGCGGCTTCAGGAGTACGTTTCCCGTGCTCGTCGGCTGGAAACAGCCGGCCGGATTGCCGGCCAGATAGCCCACGACTTTAACAACCTGTTAAGCCCGTTGGTCGCCTATCCTGAGTTCATAAGAAATGAACTTGATGAGAATCATTCAGCCGTGGAATTGTTAAATGACATGGAAAGAGTTGCCCTGCGGATGGCTGATGTTAATCAGCAGCTTCTCACTCTGAGCAGACGAGGCCATTATGACCTGGCGCCGATGAACCTGAATGAAGTCATCCGGGAAGTGATAAACCAGAAACAACCGACTCCTGAGACCCTGGTAATAGACACGAAACTCAGTGAGGACCTCATGAATATGAAAGGGGGGGCCTCGCAAATCCACAGGATAATCTCCAACCTTGTCGGCAACGCCATGGATGCCATGAAGAATGTCGGACGCCTGACCATCAAAACCGAAAACTTTTACGCCGATACGACTTCTATCCGGTTCGGACGTGTCCCCAGAGGTGAATATGTCCTGCTCACCGTCTCCGATACCGGTTGTGGTATTCCTGACCGTGTCCTGCCTAAGATATTTGATCCCTTCTTCACAACCAAAGTGATGGACAAAGGAAGGGGTACGGGTCTGGGTCTGAGTATCGTCAATGCTGTGGTTGAAGACCATGGCGGGCACATTGATCTGGAGACTACGATCGGCGAAGGGACATCGTTCTACATGTTTTTCCCGATCACACGTGAAGTCACGGAAACAACCCCGGCAGAAAAGGATATTGTCGGAGGTTCTGAGCGCATTCTCGTTGTGGATGACGATGAGATTCAGAGGGATGTCGCCTTGAGGATGCTCGAGAAACTCGGTTATCACGCCGGCGCCGTTGAGAGCGGCGAGAGGGCTTTGGAGTTCCTCAACGAAACCCCGCAGGATCTGTTGATCCTGGATATGGTGATGGAGCCGGGGATTGACGGTACGGAGACATATAGAAGGATACTGGAAATCAATCCCACGCAGAAAGCGATTATCGTTTCAGGATATGCAGAGAGTGATCGGGTCGAGATAGCCCTCGAAATGGGCGCCGGGGCTTTTGTGAGAAAACCACTGTCTCTCAAGGTCCTGGCTGTTGCCGTGAGAAAAGAGTTGGACAGAAAGCTGGAAACGGCATGAGACGGTCGCGTGGCGACGTTCATCACGTGTACTGGATTTGAGGGCCTGTTGAAGAAGTCCCACTTGACGTCATTGCGAGCGACCGAAGGCACTCGCGCCGTTGGGAACGCGGCAATCTCGTGCGCCATGTCTGACAACGAATTGAGATTGCCACGGTCGCCCTTGAGAGCCACTTGTGGCCGGCGACCTCGCAATGACGGCTACGAGGGTTTTTCAAACTGCCGCAGAACGGACTTGAGTTGACACCTGGACAAAGAGACGTGTCCAGAATAAGTTGACTCTTACGGAACTGCGATAACATGCTGCGCATTACAAAGACCGCCTGGGTGAGGCGGCCTTCTGGGTTGGTTCAGTTCACAGAATATGCGGTAAGACAACCATGCACCCGTTTGTTTCAAGCCGGTATCAGTCTCACTTACGGACAAACTCGACGCGCTCGAAATCCTCCCAATCGACTTCGATCTCTTCACCATCCGATATGGTGATGAATATGCCTTTGTTGTCTTCGTCGACATCGTTGGAACCGCGCAGGCGGAAAGTGCGACCGTCCCAAACCGTTATGATGGACGACCGGTACGATTTCTTGGCGATCTCCTTAATCAGACCGAACTCAATGTCGAACTCGACGTCCCGGTAATTGCCATCGAGCAACTCCCACGAGTACTCCTCGTCGTCATCCCATCGAATCGTGCCCTCGTAGCTCTCGCCGTCCTCGGTGAAAACCGTACCCCTCAGCGGATGTCCACCGTCGAAATGATCGTATCTCACCGGCTCCGGTTCTTTGTGAAAGTCAAGTCGGTCAAACTCGTCCCAGTACACGATGACCTGACCGAATCCTACATCGGAGATAATGATGCCGCTGTTGTCATCGTCGACGTCGTTGGTGCCGCGCAGGAGCAGTTCATCGCCGTTGTTGAGCGTGACAGTGGCGCCGCTGGAACTGTAGCGTTCGATCGATTGGATCTTGCCGAACCTGATCTTGCGCCTGTGACCCTTCAAGTCGCCGTCGAGGATGTCTCTTGTGAAAAGCTCGTCAATGTCCCAGCAGACATAGCCGGTGTATTCATCGCCGCGACGGGTGGTGAGCGTCCCGTATAGTCGTTCGCCGAGATTAGAGACTAATGACCCTTCGCCCTGCATGAAGTCGATACGCTCGATATCATCCCAGACCAACTCGATCTCCCCTTCGTCGAGGTCCTCGATGATGATCTCCCTCACTCCGGTACCGATGTCGCTGGAGCCACCATCAAGTTCAACCGTCTCACCGGATTTCAAGGTAAGCAGCGCGGCGTCATCATCGATCACTTCCAGCGATGCCAGGTGACCGAACCGCATTCCGGACTGAGCTGCATTCCCCCAACTGATGCTGGCCCCGCCGGTCCTGGCGATAGTAATGCCGAACAACTCTATGGACCGCTCGCGGTCACGGTACTTTGTTCTCTTCGAGCGATCATGCCGTCGCAACTCCTTGTTGCCATTCAGGACATCGACCCAGCTTCCTTCGTTCTTGTCCCATCGGATCAGTCCCTCAAACACGTCATCATCGACAGTGGTGATTTTGCCGTAGACGCGGCTGCTGCTGTCCGCCATTGCGCCCAGCGCCAACATCAATGTCAGTACCGCGGCAATCGGAAATATCAAGAGATGCCTCATAATCATTCACCTCCACGAAACAGTTACTTTCTTCTTCTTAGGCTTACGCAAAAGGTTTGGAAAGGTTGCTGCGGGGAACTTGTTTCTGTGACAAGGGCAGAGACAGCCACTTCTTCACCACTCCCATCAGTTCGAGTAAGGGACGGCCTTGAGGAAGTATCTTGGCGTGCAGACCTAAGCAAACAACTACCCGCCGTTACAGCGGGCAGCTATAATCTGATCTCACCGGTTCGGCCCAAAGGCCAACCGAACCCTGAACACGACAGCAGAATAACCCACCTGTGTCGCTTCTGAGAAACACAGAGCGCACAGTCATCTACTCACGGAGGATTGAGTCGCCTGGGTTAGATCTTCTTCTTCTTGTGGCGGTTGGCGCGCCGGCGCTTTTTGCGCTTATGGGTTTTGATTTTTAGACGCTTCCGTTTTTTTCCGCTCGGCATCAATCCTCCATAGAGTCCTGAAGACTTCAGATCGGTTGTTTGGTTATCATGTTCTTAAACTCGTTGGACGGCTTGAAAACCGGCACTTTGCGATCCGGGACCGGCACAACTTCACCCGTCCGCGGATTGCGAGCCTTCCTGGCTTTGCGCAGTTTAACCTTGAAGGTTCCGAAGCCACGGATCTCTATTCCGTGCCCGGCTTCAAGCGACTTCTTGACCGTGTCGAGGAACGAGTCGACGACTACGGCAACGTCCGTCCTGGTCAGGCCGGTCTTCTCGGCCACTCTCTCAACTAGATCGGCTTTAGTCACTGAGTCCTCCCTGAAGAAGACTTTCCTTGTATACAAACCGTTTCATTACTATCAATCCACCGTATTGATGTTGCGCTTCTCAATATAACCCTATGAGACACTCAAGGATACGAAACATCGACGCCTAAGAAAAGCAAATAATCCCCTCTTGTCTATAAGTTTCTTCGTTTCTGGTAGTTTTTTTTGCCAAATCATTTATACAGATACATCAGTTGGGGGCCGGAAAGGTCGTTTTCCACTACCCTACTGACCTGTCCCAGCACATTGCCCAAAAGGTCAAACAGCGAGACGTCCTTGCGCTCATATGGTCGAACCACTTCCGGCTCACCCACCAATCCGGCCAAATCCGCGGCCAAATCGACCGCTTCTTTCAGCCCACCGATAGTGTCGATCAGACCGTAGTCATAGGCCTGAAGACCAGTGAAAACGGAACCATCAGCAAAGGCGTAGACATCGTCTTTTTCCATACCTCGGCCTTCGGCGATCACTTCGATAAACTGCTCGTAAGTGTCCATTACCACTGTCCTGAGCATCAACTCTTCACTTTTGCTCATCGGTCGCGAGTAGGTAAAGACATCCTTCAACTCACCGGACTTAACCGTCTCAGTGCCAATGCCAATTTTGTCGAGGAGATCACGCGCAGTATGAAAACTGACAATCACCCCAATAGACCCGGTCAGGGTGCCCGGGTTGGCGATCACTCGATCGGCGCCGCAGGCGATATAGTACCCGCCCGAAGCCGCCACCGAGGCCAACGCCGCTACCACCGGCTTCTCCTCCCTGGCGCGACGAATGGCATCATAGATTTCCTGCGAGATAGCTACCCCGCCGCCGCCGGAGTTGATATGAATCACGATTGCTTCGATTGATCCTTTTTCGGCCCAACGATCAATTTGCCGGATCCATTTGCGGCCGGAGTTCTCATCGATGACTCCGAAAATCTCAACCACGCCGATATCGCCACCCAGACCGGCGAACGCGAAATCGCGGTCACCCGATATCAGGCCGACGAACATTAGTCCCAGCAAACCCATTGCAACCAGGAACGAGAATCCGATTATGACCGCAATGATTACATCCCTTTTGCGTGCCATGGTACTCCTATTACTTTACGTATATTTTCAACCTGGTCCCGACGCTGAGTTCGTCGGGATCGTCGATATCATTGGCCGAAATTATGCGGGACATGTTGGTGCGATACTTCTGAGCGATACGGCTAAGAGTCTCCCCACGCCTGACCTTGTGGACGACGTAGTTCCCGGCGCTACCATCGGAGATCTTGAGGATCTGACCCGGATAAATACGGCTGGAACGACCCAGGCCGTTGAGGCTGCGAACCTTGGCCGTGGTGGTGCCGTATTTTCGCGCGATATCCCAGATTGTATCGCCGGCACGTACCTTGTAATTCTTAACCGACCCCGAAGACTTCTGATTCGACGGTGTGGTCGCAGCGTAAGCTGAGGAACTCTTGTCGCTGCTCTTGCCGGGCGACCGCCGAGCCGATGACGGAATCTTCAGCTTCTGGCCGACATAAATACGTGACCCGCGCTGGATGTAGTTGATGCGCCTGAGTGCATCGACGGTGGTGCCGAAGGCGCGCGCGATATCCCACATAGTGTCACCGCGGCGAACCGAATAAACCGAATTCCTGGCCTCGTAGTCAGTGTACTTCGGAGCTGATTCGCCACGACGTTTGCTGTCGAGCGGTACCGGCACGATGATCTCCTTGCCGGCGTAAATCGTGGAACGACGACTGAGATTGTTGGCTTCCAAAATCGCGTACTGGGAGACGCCGTACTTAGCGGCGATGGTCGACACTGTCTGGCCTCGTCTGATCTTGTGACGAACCCAGCTTGTTTCTTTGGGCGAGGGCATTTGGTCATAGGCAGCCAGAAACTTGCGTTTGCTGCCGACCGGGATCTTCAGTTTGTACCGTTTCAGTTTGGGCGGCGTGTACTTTCGCAGCAGTTCCGGATTCAGACGTTTCAATTCAGTTACTGAGCAGCCAAGTTCCCTGGCCACCGTTGACAACTCCAGGCAACGACCGATCTCCACTTCGTCCCAGACTACCTCCGGCTCATGCACGATATCGGTGAAGCCGTACTTCTCAGGATTCTTGGCAATTATAGCCGCAGCGTAAATCAAGGGCACGTAGTCCATAGTCTGTCGCTTGAGCTTCATTTTCCAGAAGTCGTTGGTCTTCTGTTTCTTGATCGTTCCTCTGACCCGCCCGGGGCCGCCGTTGTAGGCCGCCATAGCCAACTCCCAGTGGCCGAACTCTTTGTAGAGGTCTTTGAGAAAGCGACAAGCCGCATGTGTCGACTTGATCGGATCCTTTCTGTCATCCATCCACCAATTCCGGTTCATTCCGTACATCCGTCCGGTGGATGCGATAAACTGCCACAATCCCATGGCCCGCGCCCACGAATAAGCGTTCGGATTGTACCCCGACTCAACCAACGACAAGTAGATCAAGTCCTGCGGCAAACCGTACTCGGCCAGAATGCGGCTCATCATAGGCGTGTATCGTTTGGAACGCACCAGATATTTCGTGAAGGCATCTTTCGCCACCGTCTGGAAATAGATGATCGAACTCTTGACTCGGTCGTTCATTACTACCGGCAAGTCGTAGGTCACCCCTGCTCTCTCGGTCTTGTATACTCGAATGGTGTCGGCATCCAGATTCCGAGCCAGGTCGCCGAATCGCTCGATGATCACGCTGGAGGATACATCCGGCTCCAGTCGACCCAGGGATCGCAACGTCACCCGATAGTCAGCCACGAAATCGTCCAGCATCTGGGTGTACTTGAATGCCTCCGGAGTCATCACGGAGTCGGCCTCAATATCAAGCTTGGCCAGTATCTTGAACCCCTTCTCGAAATAGTACTGAGCCTCCTCCCACGCGGCCTCGCGGTTAGCCATCACCCCCATCAGGTGATACTCCTCGGCCAACTCGAACTTGCGCCAGATATCGTCGTCGACGGCTGAGGCTGAATCGTCAACATCAGCATGGCCGCTGGACAGGAACTGATCTTGATTGATGCTCGGACTATCGAATAAAGGAATCTCATTAGGATCCTGCTCATTGGTGCGGGCAGCCTTTTCAATGGATCGGTTGGAACCATATAGCAAAGGCTGCTGAGAGTTCCGGTCCCCCTCTGAAGAGGAAGCCGTCGTATCGGCCTGTTGATTCTGCCGCTCGGTCTCAGCATGAAGGCCGGGCTGGGACATACTGCTTCGGCCGCCGCAACCCAAAGCAAGAAGTGACATGATAATGACGAGACTACCCCATACCCAACAGAGTCTTTTCGAGTTTCTGATCAAAATAAGTTTCCTTTGTTCCTTCATTCAATACACCTTTTCAGGTTATCGGTATTCCAACTGGCACACTTAACCTAAAGGCGGTTAGTCCGTTAACTAACGTTCAGCGCGTATACCGAAGCAAGTTTTATTTGCCCCGTTCCGCCAAAAACTGATCCGCCAAGACCGAGGTCAGCTCCCCTCTGCTGCTGAAGAAACGCCCCGAAGTCTGGTTGCGAAACCAGGTGTATTGCCGCTTGGCATAACGGCGACTGTTCTGCTTGATTAGGTCCACCGCTGCCTCGAAAGTTAACTCACCATCCATGAACCGCAGCAGTTCACCGTAGCCGATCACCCGTGCCTGTCTGATTGCCTCCCCCAGACCGGCATCAACCAGTCTTTCCAGTTCAGCCGGCCACCCCGCAGCCATCATCTGATCCACTCGCCGGTCGATAGCAACATACAACTCCTGCCGGTCAGGCAAAAGGCACAGGTACTCAAAACTGTAGTTCCCCTTGCGGTGGGTCGCCTCGGCCAGAAGCTCTGACTTGGGCCGGCCGGTCAGCCGGTAAATCTCCAGAGCCCGAATCACGCGAACCTGATTGTTCGGGTGGAGACGGGCTGCTTCGGTCGGATCAACCCGCGCCAACTGATCGTACATAGCCTGCGGTCCGGTCCGGCTCATTTCGTCCTCAAGCTGCTCGCGGATAGCTGTGTCCTCATTGTCGATCTCAACCACGCCATCGGTCAACGCCCGAAGGTACATGCCGGTTCCGCCGACCAGAACCGGGATGCGATCTCGCCCTATAATATCAGCCAACGCTGTGCAGGCATCGTCGACAAAACGGTAGGCGCTGTACACTTCGCCCGGTTCAATAAGATCGACGAGATGAAACCTAACTTTGTTGCCTTCCTCCGGGGTCGGTTTGGCTGTCCCGATATCGAGGTGTTTGATGATCTGGCGTGAGTCCGCCGAGACCACTTCGATTGGGAACCTCGCGGCCAACTCCACGGCCACCCCGGTCTTGCCGGAGCCGGTCGGTCCGCAGATGATGGGAATCGCCGGCGACTCAGCCACGACCGAACCGCCGGTCCAGATCTTCTCGGCTTATTCTGATGAAAGTCGGACGGCCGTGGGGACAGGAGTAACGATCATCACACCGCAACAGCCTTTCCAAAAGGCGCCGAGCTTCCTCGTCGCTGAGGCGATCACCGGCCATCACCGCCGAGCGACAGGCAATCGACTGAGCCATCGCCTTTTTCATATCGTGCCCACTCTTGCGCAGAGCCAGGATATCGTCGAGTACATGGCGCAACATTTTCTCCGGTGACCGGGCGCGACCAATCGCCGGAACCGCTTCGATGTTCACCATCCGTCCGCCGAAGGGCGCCACAATAAACCCGGAGCGCTGGAAAATAACGGTGGCGGACTCGAACAGGGACAACTGCTCGGGGCTGAGTTCTAACTGCACGGGGAATAACAGAGTCTGCGCCGAGGCGCTGTTGGCTTCGATCTGGCGCAGAATTTCTTCGTAGAGCACGCGTTCATGGGCGGTGTGTTGATCGACAATATAGAGATCATCACCCGCCTGTATGAGCAAGTAAAGATCTGAGAACCGACCCACCAACCGAAAGCCAACGGAGGGTCCGTGTTCGGTTTCCGATGATACCGTGCTCTCCGGCTTTTCGAGAATCTCCCCCGTTTCCGTGTCGACGGCCACCGGATTCGGCTCCGCCGGCCCGGAGTTATCGAGTTTGCTTGATTGATACAGTTCGGCCAGAAATTCCTTGGTAGCCGGTGGCGAACTGCCGATGCCCGCGATGACATGCGACCCACTCCGGTCATTGATGCTGCCATGACGACTGCCCGATTCCGGTCGCACCGTTGCGCCGGAACTGAGTTCCGGAATCACACCATCCTGCCTGAGGGCATCGCGAATCGCTGCCACCACGGCATCATGGACCTCACGGTCGCGCGACAGCTTGATTTCGGTCTTGGAAGGATGGACGTTGACATCTATCTCCGTCGGCTCGATGCTCAACAGCAACGCACCTATCGGAAAGCCACCGGGGACAATGAGCTCACCATAACCCGCGACAAAAGCGTGCGACAACATAGGCGCAAAAACGTATCGACCATTGATGAACAGATACTGTCCGTTGCGATTGTTCTGCACCACATCAGGCGCTCCGATACATCCCTCAACAGTTACCAAACCACCCTCAAAGGCGAACGACAGGAACTTGCGTCCGCCGCCGAGCAGCGCGCCGACACGTTCCGCCAGGCTCTGCCCCGTCGGCAGGTTGAACACAACCCGACCGTTCATCTTCAGAGAGAAGCCCACCTCGGGTCGTCCAACAGCCAGGGCGGTAGCCAGACGAGAGATGTGCCTTGCTTCGGTCGTTTCGGTCTTGAGGAATTTGCGTCGCGCCGGAGTATTGTAAAAAAGATCCGCTGTTTCAACGACGGTCCCGACCGCGGCCGCCATCGGCTGACACGATTGCAGCACACCCCCTTCGTAAATGATCTCGGTGCCGGCCGCCTGAGCCGCCGGGCGGGAAACCATTCGCAAACGCGACACCGAAGCTATCGAGGGCAATGCCTCTCCGCGAAACCCATAAGACCCAAGCGTCTCCAAATCATCGAAAGCGGAAATCTTGCTGGTGGCATGACGACCGAAGGCAATCTCTATTTGCTCTTCAGGAATGCCGCATCCGTTGTCGACGATCCTTATCAGCTTGACTCCCGATTTCTCGACAACGATGTCAATCCGGTCGGCGCCGGCGTCAAGTGAGTTCTCAACCAGTTCTTTCACGACCGCCGAGGGACGCTCGATCACTTCACCGGCCGCGATCTTGTTAACGACGCGTTCCGGCAACGGACGGATCCAACGTTGGCGTCTGGTTTCGTTCGAGGCGTCGTTCACTCGAGTTCCTCCTTGAGTCGATTCAGAATCTCCAGCGCTTCCATGGGTGTAACTTTGTCGGGATCGATCTCGGCCAGCAGCTTCTCTACTTTCGACGGCTGAGGATCAAACAGACTGGGTTGCACTCGTTCTTTGTACAGACCGGCCCCCAGTTCGCTTTGGTTGAACTTGCCGGACTCAAGCAGTCGTAGCACCTGCCGGGCGCGCGCGATCGACGATTTCGGCAACCCGGCTAACTTCGCTACTTCTATGCCGTACGAGTCATCGCATCCACCCTTGATAATCTGATGCAGAAACACGACTCGGTCTTCCCATTTCCTGACCGCCACCTGATAGTTCCGCACCGTCGGATAGAGGGAAGCCATCGAAGTCAATTCGTGGTAGTGGGTGGCGAAGATCGTTCGCGCTCCGATTTTTTCATTGATAAACTCAACCACCGCCCAGGCTACCGACAACCCATCGAATGTAGAAGTGCCGCGGCCTACTTCATCCAGCAGAATCAGCGAACGTTCGGTAGCGTTGTGCATGATGTTGGACGTCTCCACCATCTCAACCAGAAACGTCGATTGTCCGCGGGCCAGGTTGTCCAGCGCCCCGACGCGCGTAAAGACACGGTCGACCAGTCCGATCTCGGCGCTATCGGCCGGCACGAACGATCCGATTTGGGCCAGAATCACGATCAGACCGATCTGCCGCAGGAAGGTCGACTTGCCGGACATATTGGGACCGGTCAGAATATGAATCCGCTCGTCGTCGGTTGTCATCATGGCATCGTTGGCCACGAAGGCTCCGGGTTCAAGCACCGCCTCGATGACCGGGTGACGACCGTTACTGATTACGAGACGGCAGTCGTCAAAAATCTCCGGACGACAATAATTTTTGGTGACGGCCAACTCAGCTAATGATGAGACAAGATCGAGTTCGGCCAGAAGGTCTGCGGTACTGATGATGTCACCGATGCGATTTCCCAAGCGGTCCATCAGTTCCAGATAGAGCTGTTCCTCCAGGCGGAATATCTTCTCCTCAGCCGACAGGATCAGCCCCTCTTTCTCCTTCAGCTCCGGCGTGATATAGCGTTCGGCATTGACCAGGGTCTGCTTGCGAATATACTCCGACGGTACCGCGTCGATATTAGCCCTGGTGATTTCCAGGTAGTACCCGAACACTTTATTGAAGCCGACCTTGAGGGTAGCTATCCCGGTGCGTTGTCGTTCTTGCTTCTGGAGAGATGCTATATAAACACGGGCATCGTGGATCGAGTCGTTCAACGCATCCAACTCTTGCGAGTAGCCTCGCTTGAAGATGTCACCTTTGTTCGTAACCGGCGGTGGTTCGTCGGCCAGAGCATCGTCGAGCATGGATATAATATCGTTGTTGTCGGGCAGCGATCCGGCAATCTGAGTCAGCAGCGGACTGGCGACATCCCCCAGCAACTCCTTCAACTGCCGCGCCGTTACCAGTCCATCCTTAACCGAGGCGGCTTGTCGAGGGTTCAGTTTGCCGATGCCGAGTCGACCGGCCAGCTTCTCCAAATCCGGCAGACCCTTGCTCAACTTCTGGATACTGCCACGAAGCTCGTGGTTGCGGACCAGTTCCGACACACCGGAGAGACGCCGCTCGATCGTTGTCTTATTCTTGAACGGTTGCAGTAAACTACTGCGAAGACGCCGCGCGCCCGGCAGGGTCAGGGTGTGATTGATGACGGCAAAGAGTGAGTGTTCCTCACCGGCGGTGGCGATGCTGCGTATCAACTCCAGGTTGCGCACACTGGAATAATCCAGGTGCATATGCTCGTTGTTATCAAAACGGGTCAGCCGGGTGATGTGTGCCAGCCGGTCACGATGGTTCTCGCGCAGGTATCTGAAAATGGCGCCGGCGGCGCCGATAGCCCGACGACTGCCTGAGACACCAAAACCCTCGAGAGTAGCGGTACCAAAATGCTGGTTAAGATCTCTGCGAGCGGAAGCAACATCGAAATTCCACTCACCGAAAGAAGTGATCCGGGCGACGCCATCGACCAAATCCAGCCGCTTGGCCAGTTCGCTCGGTTCCAGATCGGCCGGACAGAGCAGTTCGGCCGGCGCGAGTACTTTTAAGCGCTCTACGATGTCATCGACCGGTCCCTCGTCAACGACAAATGATCCGGTCGTTAGATCGAGGGCCGCCAACCCCATGTTAACCTTTCCATCCGGACAAACAGCCGCCAGAGTGGGCGGCGACTCGGAGCCATCGACTGCTTCGACCGTAGCCGTGCCGGGCGTAAGAATCTCCACGATCTCGCGTTTCACGATGCCCCTGGCCTCCTTGGGATCCTCGACCTGCTCCACCACCACCACCTTCTCTCCGGCAGCCAAAAGACGGGCCAGGTATTTGTCCGCAGCATGGTACGGCACACCGGCCAGAGGGATACGCTCACTCTCGCCGTGGGAGCGTGAGGTCAGAGCAATCGACAGGATGGGTGCAGCCTTGATGGCATCGTCGCCAAACATCTCATAGAAATCACCCATGCGAAAGAACAGAATTTTGTCGGGGTGCTGCTCCTTGATGGTATGGTACTGTCGCATCAAAGGAGTCATAGAGTTGCCTGAGGACGACTTACTCATCGAGCAACAACAAGAAAACTCTGGTTGTGCTCGGCCTCCAGTTTATCCTTGAACCGGGAGGCCGACAGATAGTCAGGGAAGCGACCGATGTAGACGACGTGGTAGTTCTTGTCGGATATCTTCTTTCTCAACTGATCCAGCTTCTGACCATACTTCGTAAACCGGGCACTCATCTTTTCTGCGTTTTCCTTTGACGAGTAGACGCCCAACTGGACGGAGTAGAAAGTGCCGGTCAGTTTATCGGCCGTACGATCGATTTTGTCACCCGATGACAGATCGGCCATGCGATCCAGAAGAGCATCAACACCGACCGCGGAAGGGTAACTTTCACGCATCAGGGAGTAGTAGAACACGGCGTTATCGGTGTTCCCCTCCGCGATAGCGGTCAGAGCCAGCAGGTAAAGAGCGGGTGGAACGCCGACTCCGGATTTGCTGTGCGACAGCTTGCGGAGAACCTTGTCGGCGCCGATCTTCTTACCGTAGCGCAGCATCACTCTGGCCTTATCGACCTGACCCCACTGGCCGCGGCTGCCGTCGGCGTACGATAGAAGATAGCGGTCAACCTGCCGCAAAGCCGACTCGTAATTGGATGAAATGTCATCCACCATGATCGAGTAACGTAACATCTCGTCACGGTACCGCCCGGATTCCCATCGCGACAGATACTCGGTAACGATCAGACCGAGATTCTTCAGGTCACGGTTCAGGAAATGGTACTGGGCTAACCGGTAGTAGATTTGCTCTCGATGGAGCGGCGATACCGAAACCTGAAGCGCCGCTTGCATCAGTTTTATCGACTTGGCTCCATCTGTTTCCAAAAGCCCGGCGTAGAACAGCAAATCGCCGTCTCGCGTGGATGCACTGGAGACGCTGGAGAGCGAGTCGGCCGCCTGTTTAATGTCCCCGTCGACGATCAGTGAATAGATGTCCGTTGTCCGACCGGAACCGACCAGTATAGCCATCAGGCAAATTGTCAGAAACGAAATCTTCTTCATCGGATGATTCAAGCCGAATCAGTCTTAACCGCGATAACCGCACGGGTCGAATCCGCGGCGGACACATCAGCATCGATCCTGAGTTTCTCTCGCCGTAGCGCCAGGCGCTTCATGAACTTCTCAAGCTTCTTCTGGTCACCTTTGTCCACATGGATGCGGATCAGTTCGAGGATCGGTTCGAGATTCTCCGGCTCTTCCTCAACGATCTGAGTTAGTATCTCCTCGGCCAGATCCAGTTCGCCCTTCTTCTCGTGGAACTCAGCGAGCGAAAGTCGGGCCTGCAAATCTCTGGGTGAATGTCTGAGGATATCCTCACAAATCTGGGCGATGTCACCGTAACGCCCCAGATCGAATAGTGCCTTCTTGAGCCGCTCGATGGCACGATAGCTTTCGGCCGGAACAGCCTCGATCAGTTTATTCCAGAAATTGACAGCGTCCTCGTAACGTTGCTCTTCAACGTAAGAATCGCCGATGGCCAGGTAGGCGGGTGCGAACGATGGATCAAGCCCCAGCGCTTCCTTGAAAAGGACCCGAGCCTTGTGATGCTCCTTCTTCTTGAACAACTGAAGCCCTTGTTGATACTTGAAGACGGCCAGCGGAGTCTTTGATTTGTTGGACTCTATCCTCAGAATACGGCCGGCGGTTTCGTAAGCATCGTCCCACCGGCGCTGCCTCTTCTGAACCTCAAGCAGTCGGTCATACCCATACCTGTCATCAGGACTCAGGGCAATCAGTTCTTTCAGAGCCGCCTGGGTCATCTCATCGTTGCCCAGGGCGGCGTAGTCCCTGGTCAGCTGCTTCAGGATCGCCTGCTTCTGATCTCGGTTCAGTCCGCCGCGCAAAGTGAGGTCTTTGTGAACCTGCAGCGCCCGGTCAGGTCGCTTATGTTCACGGAGGATTTGTCCCAGGCGAAGGTAGGCATCGATGTTTGCAGAGTCTTCAGCCACAACCTGACGTAACTTGGTGAAAGCAGTCTCCGCCCGACCGTCAAGAAGATTCTGAAGAGCTTCGACATAGAGTTGGTCGGACGACGTCCGGCTGGTCGGACGGAAGTAGCGTTCGTAGATCGCATACAGCGCTACCGATGCGATCATCAGAACAACGAATACAAGTACGTACTCTACCATAACATCCCCGATACGTTACTCATTGTCGCTGAATAACGGCTTGTCGGCAGGTGGCTTGGATTCCCCTGAAGCCACCAAGTCGGCCGATTCTTCAATAGGTCGGTTGCGCAAGGCTGTCACTTCGCCCTCCAGAGCTTTAATCCGCCGGCGAGTCGCCCGCAATTGCACCGACTGTTTGATGAATACCGACATGAACAGAAACAGCGATACCAGCACACCCGGTACGAACGACCAGAAGACCACTGTGATAAGCGGCACATCGACATACTGGACCCAGATCAGATTGACCCGAACGTTCTGCTGCAAATCAGAATTGTAATATGCAAACGCAACTACGCACAGGATCAATGCGACAATCAGTATCGCCCGCACAGCCCACATAGAACCTCCAAATTGACCTCCCCTTCTACTATCATCTCACGAAACCAAGCCGCTGGTCGGCACTCATTCAAAAATCGTCTTGGGAACCGACCGTCTGGCAACTCAGATCTTGCTCTCTTCTTCCGATCCTGTCCACTTAATGCTGTTGACCATTTGTGTCAGAAAGGCATCAATCCCCTTGTAGTACAGGGATTCGCACATCAGGTGGAAAACCAGAATAGTGTTGTCTTTTTTGATGGCCGTTACCGTACCTTCGTAGGCGCCACGGACACGTTTGCCAGCGCCGGTCGAAGCTGCCGACAGCGCCACTTCCTTCATATAGCTGCACTTGCCCGCCCAACGGAGCCCTTTGCTGTCCCCTACCCTAATCGTCTTACGCCCCTTGGGAACCAGGGGATCACGGTATGTCCCGGAACCAACAGAGCTTTCGTTTAGCAGTTCGAACTCCTTCAGAATATCCTTCTTCTGATCGGACTTGTAAGTCTTACTTACCAAAGAGTCGATAAAGGCGGCGGCTCCCAGGGTGGTGGTGTCAACCCATACAACCATACGCGGTATCTTAGTGTAGTCCGGGGCATCCTGGTAATCGTGCGGCACCTCATAGTTCTTTTGTATCAGGAACAGCCTGAAGTGGCTCTTTTCATAACCGACCTTGTATTTCCAGTCTTCGGGCAGGTCGATCTGAAAGCCGTACTTAACATCGACAAAGACGTTGTCGGTAACCTTGCCGGCTTTCGCTTTCTTGCGCCGGGCCGAAACCACCGGTATCGTCACCAGGAATGCCAGGAGAATTACCACTAGTCGTTTCATCAATGCTCTCCTTCTATCTTCACAAGCCGTCAAGTCTTACTAAGTTTTACTCTTATACATTGATAGTCAAGGAAATAATCTAAAAAGTTGCACCTGGAGCATGGGGCGAAGAGTCGGGATAGACATCACGCGTGCGGGGAAGGATGCCGGACCGACGATGGTCCCTCAGCGGAAACCGATCTTGCGTTGCCGCTGCTTTTGGATGTAGTGCTGTATGGTCGTAAAACGGAAATCGCTGAGGAGCTTTTCCAGTTTCATGACCAATGTTGCGGTTGAACCATAGGTGCGCAACCTCTGAACGGCCGACAAGCCCGCCACCGGTGGCGGTTCAGGATCGATTTCCCAGGGGTGAATATAGACCACGGCAGGTCGGCCGTGCCGGTTCAGACGGCGAATAATATATCGTGAGTACCAGTAGGGGCAGTGGCGCAAGTAACCACCGCCGGCAATCGGCAGATTCCACCAGAGCAGCCGATAAGTCGAGGCCGGAATCTCATACAAGAAACGTCCCTGGTCGAACTTCATACGGAACATCTCCCGGGGACCCCTGGGCATACCGTAGAGGTCGTGTTTGATTGGGAAAATGGAACTATCATATTCAAATCCGAGTTCGGACAGAATCTCGAAAGCCCACGGCACGCTGTCGTTGATCGACCAACTGGGCGCTCGATAACCAATCGGCCTGTCTCCACACGCCTTGACAATAGCGTTCACGGCCCGCCGCGTGTCGAGACGAAACTCCTGGGGATCAAGCTGATCGACGCGGCGATGAAAGTAGCTGTGACATGCGATTTCGTGGCCGTTAGCATGAATCTGAGCGATCAGGTCGGGATACATTTCCGCGCAGTAACCAAGGACAAAGAAAGTGGCGCGGACGTCATGACGCCGGAACAACTCCAGAAGGCGAAGACTATTCTTCACCAGGGTAGACGGCATCTCCGGCCATTGGTCGCGATTATAGCGTTCGCTCAACGCCTCGACAACAAACCACTCCTCCAGATCCACGGTCAGGAGATTAACTTCGGAGTCCATCTCTGCACCTGTCTAACGGGAGTGTGAACGATATGTGTCCCCCTGAGAATCGGGGTCATTCCGATGGCGGCTGTTCTTCTTTCCGCGACGGTCACGAGCCCGGGCGGCGATGTTCGCCTGCGACTTGCGGGTGCGGTATTCGTAGCCGTAGTAGCGATAGTCGTGATAATACGGCAGGGTGTTATTCATGTTGTTAAGCACGACGCCGAGAATGCGCTCTCGATTAGGATCAATGATTTCAACGGCCCGCTCAACAAGCTCCCGTTGCGTACTGCCGGCCTTAACCACCAGTAAGACACCATCCATTTTGGGAGCCAGAAGCATTGGATCCGAAACCGGCAGGGCCGGCGCGGCATCGATCAAAATAAGATCGTAGTAGAATTTCATGTCATCGACCAGCGTTGCAATGGCATCAACATCGAACAATTCGGTTGGTTCCGAATGGTAATCACCGCAGGTTATAATATCGAGTTTATCAATGGCGGTCTTCTTGATGGCGTCACGCGGGCTGAAACCCTCCTGCAGAATCTCCGTCATTCCGTGCTTGCGTCCCAGAATAAACAGTTTGTGCATAGTCGGTCGCCTGAGATCACAATCGAGGATCAGCGTTTTCATCCCTTTGTGCATAGCTGCCGTAATGCCAAGGTAGGCACATACGGTCGACTTGCCCTCGGACAACATTGAAGAACTGATCAGAATCGACTTCAACTCCGCCGACCGTTCCATCTGTTGTACTCGGTGCAGGAGCCGACGGAACTCGGTGGCAAACGGCGCCTCCAGGCGGAAGTTGTCAATGACTGAGAGTCGCTTCGGTTTCACACTTATGACCTTTGCGCAATTTGGCTGAGGATGCCGCAAATGGCTTCGTACTGTTTGGCAGCCTCACTCAAATCCCCGGCAACCTTACCTAACGAAGGATTCATGTCGACCACGCGCTGGTACTGTTCCACACCCTTTCGCCATTGAAGACGCGCCTGTTCGAAATAACAGCGTCCCAGTTCCGAATATAGGTCAACGTAGGACGGGTTCTTATCGATCTCGGCTTGCAGGAAGGCGATGCGCTCGGCGATAGCTTGTTCCGATACCCACTCCGGATACATCACGAAGCGCATATAGAAGGTGGTGAATTCCCGACGATGTTGTTCCTTGTTCTGTCGCTGAACGCTCATAAACAGATCGTTGGCCCGTTGGAGTTGCGATTTCGCTATCGCCTGCATGCCCTGACGATACGTATCACAGTCGTACTCCGGCTGTATCAAGGCGGCTCTCTTGAAATAATCAGTCGACTTGGTGAGTATGCTCTCAAAGAGGCTGGTGTCTTCACCACTAAGGGCATTCTGAAGCAGAGCCAGGCCCAGATTGAAGTAGGCGTCGGCGTAATAAAGGTTGATCCTGATCGCCTCCTCCAACTCGATCACGGCCCGCTTGAATGACCGCCCGGCCAACAGTGCCTCGCCCAGATTGTTGCGATAGTCGGCGAACCCCGGACGCGCCTTGACGGCGGCCTCGGCTGCCTGCACGGCTTCGGGGACCTGCCCCAGCGCAAGACAGGTCATGCCAAGCTGGTTGTACGCCTGATGCATCTGCGAATCGTATCGGACAGCCTTCTCGAACAAGGCGCCGGCCTCATCATACAGCTTCTTGTAGAAGAACGCCATTCCCAGATGATACAGCTTCCGAGCGTCCCCTTCGGTTGAGATTGTACGATACGCTTCCAGGAGCGTCTCGATCTCTTTCTTCATCTCCCCGTGCTTGATCTTCACCAGCGAAAGCAGTTCCTCGGAACTCACTTCCGCAGGATGCGGACTCTGGACTAACTCCACAGGCTGCCCATCGACGTAAACCGTCGTCGAAACGCGACAGGGGTCGGAATCACTGGAAGTTTGGATGATGTACTCTTTGTTGTTCTCGACCAACTTGCTCTTCAATCGATACGTTTCCATACGCCTCACCGTATACGAGGTAGTTTATCTATCTTAGGGATGGCGGCCAGCACCGGTATTCCGAGTAACATCTCGACATCTTCGGTCCGCTTGAATGACTTATCCAAAACCTCGGCCAGGAACACCGCGCCCCCGCCGATGACCAACCCCAGCAGGAACCCCATCACCAGTATTTTATTCTTATCGGGCCAAAACGGCGCCAACGGCACCCGGGCCGGTTCAACGATTTTGTACTTGGTGCGATCCTTGGCTCTCTCCGAGAGAATTTCTACGGTTGTTTCCTCGGAGCGGAAGGCATCGCGGTATCGTCGCGCATCGGCTGCCATGCGCTCCAGTTCGCTGATCTCCGCCTGCAATCGAGGTATGCTACTGAGCGTTTCCGTGATTTCGTCATACGAAAGCTGCAACTGAGCCCGCTTGGAGTTCAGAATATCGAGGTTTTCGCGCACCACGAAATATCGTCTCAGTATGTCACGCTGATTGTCCGGATATGAAGCAAACTGTTCATCGACGGTCCGGTTCAGTTCACGTTCAAGGAAGCGCACAGCGTCGTTCATTCTGATGTTGACGGCGATAACTTTCTGCTCGTTCCAGGCGTACTTTGCCATCATACCGGCGAGTGTTGCTATCTGCCCGTCGATTTCGGTGCGCAACTCAACCAGGCTGTCGGTGTACCTAAGCCGGGTCGCGGCCAGATCGAAGCTTTCCAGTTGGCCCCTCAGAGTGAGCAGTCCGCTGGAATCGTTGGCGATTTCCAACTGGGTGCGCTCAATGTCCGAGAGTCTCTCGCGCCTGTTTTCCTGCGAAGATATGTTGTCCGGCAATTGCATCTGAGTTAGACGCGACTGGGCGGCGGTCAACGAATCCAAAGCCTGCTGGTATTCCCACTCGGTGCGTTCCAACTGTAAATCAGCAAAGGACTGATTGTCGAGAATTTTCTCCAGTTCGTAGCGTGATTTCTCCTGCTCCAGAATTTGAGTCAGGCGTGTCACCATGTTCTTCGCCTCAACCGGATCGGTAGACTCAACCGTGATCTTGATCTGATCGGCGCCCACAAAAGCCACACTTATCTGATCACGCAGGCGTTCCAGGAGCAGGTGAAACTTCAACTGCTCCAGACTTTGAAGGGGGTTGTCCTCACGCATCTGTGCGGCCTGACGACTAATCGCGACATTAACGTCTAACTTGAGATCACGAATCAACTGATACAGATAGGCCTGCGATGTGATCTCGTTTTGCAGCGACTGCAACTGTCTCCGGCGATCGTCACTGCTCATGCGCGGGTTGGCTTCACGGCCGATGATACTGATTAGCTCGCGGGAGACATTGTATGGTCGATCAATCCAGATGATAGTCGAGGAGCTATACATGGGAGTCAGAAGGAATGAAGTGCCATACCCAGCCACCGTGGCCAGGATCAGGGGAATGACTATCAGCCACTTGCGCTTCAGAACGACAGCCAGAATCTCCCTGATGTCGACACTTTTTTCTTCCTTGTGCTCCATATACTTATCGATGAACGCTACTCTTCATCCGCTGGTTTCAGGTTCTCATACAACAGCAAGGCTGAAGTCGCGGCGCCGAGAATGGTGACGAAAGTACCCAGGTTACGGCTCATGAAGCTCTGTTTCCGAAACGGCACGACGCAGACATCTTCCTTGCGCATAATATGACGCGCCGGCGTACCGGTCAGAGCGTATTTTTCGAGATCAACTAACATAGTCTGGCCGTAGTAGCCGTCTTTGCTGATGAGCTTGGTGTGCTTGAGATCGGCCATGTCGGTATGCCCACCGGCTAACGCCATCGCCTCCATGACATCAAGATCATCCTGGTAGCGAATCGGCCCGGGAGTGTGGACAGCACCCATCACATAGACGACGTTTTTCCGGGTAGCCATCCGGCCGATATCCGGCGGCGCAATCCCTACCGGTGAAGCGGGTACGTCAATCGCATCCTGGCGGTTCAGCTTCGGCAGGTTCGCGACCACACCGGCCGCCATCGCTGCCGCCACGTCTACAACTTCAACCTGACCGGCCCTGTCGCCGCCGCGAATGATGTTCACCCGACTGAGATCACCGAGTTCGGTAATCCAGCCGGCCTCATTCAGAATCGTCAGCAGATCAGGTATCTCCTCAAACGTCTTCTTACCCGGATCGTTTACCTGACCATAGACGAACACATGTTGATAGTTGTACTCCGTCACCTGCACCACGCATTGAGAGATGCGGTTGTTCAGGCGTGACATCCGTCTGACAATCTCAGTCTGCAAATCCTGGATTGTCTTACCCGCCGCTACAATCTCCCCGACAATATCCACAGATATCTTGCCGTCCTGTGTCACCCGAACGGTGGTGTTCAACGCCGGGTCCTGCCAAAACTTGACCTGCAGCATATCTTCCGGACCGATTCGGTATTCCTCGGCCGCGGCTGCAGTAGCACTGCATAGAAGCAGCGCCATGCCTGCGAGTAGAATCATCCTGTTCATTAGACCTGCACGCTTCTTGATAAGTTCCATCCTTTGAACAACTTATAGTAAAATCGGCATATTTCCCATTTACGTTAGTAACGTAAGCATTCACCCCCTCGGCTGTAAAGCATTAAAAATGCAGTCGGGAAGTTGCGGTAGTTACCCGCTGCTACGGAACATCCTTGTAGACCAGCGACTTGTTGCGACCGCTCTCTTTGGCTTTCAGGAGCGCCATATCGGCAGCGTGGATCATTTGCCTGGAGTCATCGCCATGATCGGGGAATATGGCGCCGCCCAACGACACCGTGCATCTGAGCGGCTCGTCGGCGTTTTCGATCTGAAATCTGTTCCGAGAAATCGCATTCTGCAGACGCTTCATGAAGCGTCGACAGGTCTCCTGATCCGCCTCCGGCATAATGACGCAAAACTCATCTCCCCCATACCTGGCCACCACGTCGATGGAGCGAATACTGTTGCGAAGAATCTCGCCGAGTTGTCTTAGAATAGCGTCACCGGCCAGGTGGCCATAAGTGTCATTGGTTGCCTTGAGTTCATCGAGGTCGAACAGAATGAAGGCCAGTTTGCGTCCGTACCGCTGGGCGCGGGAAATCTCCTCGTCGAAACGACGCAGAAAATACCGCTGATTAGCCAGACCGGTCAGATTGTCGGTGTAAGACAACTCCTCGATACGTTCGAAGGACTCGGCATTGTCGATAAGGTTACCGATGTGATCGCGCAGCGAGTCGAGATGATCACACACGATTAAGGGATCTCCCCCACCACTCCAGGCCAGGACTCCCTCGCGTTGCGGAGCTAACGAACAGGTGGTGACATAATCAAGCCCGCCATCGATCAGAGCTTTTACGGCTTTATTCAACGACTCGTCGGTGAACCTCAGATCGCTCAAACGCCTGTGTTTTTTGTCACCGAGTTTAGATATCAAGCTGTCCAACACCAATGTCTCAGGCAAGGCGATAGCCCCGCTGGTTCCCTTCGTCACAACGCGCAATGCGTCGTCGTTCCACCGATGAATACACGCCGCGCGTTCCAGTTGAAGTTCGGAGACGAGGGTCTCAACAATCTGCATGACGATTGTTTCCGGCTTGCGGTGACGGACCAGTTTCATCATAGCACTCCAACCCGGCGACTGGAGTCGGCGCGCTTCAGTTTCGGCGGTCGATAGTTTCTTCCGTAAGTCCTCGTTGCGCGACTCATGCCACTTGACATGATAAGCCGCGGACAAGGATTGGGCCAGGCTCGCCACTAGTGACATGAACGAGTGCTCGCGCGTTGAAAGAGTGCTGCGTATGAAGTAAACACCGTACAGATTCTCCCGCCAGTAGATTGGGAAGAAGGTATCGAAACCCAGTTCCACCAATGTTGCATAGGCGTCGGCCGGCAGGACCGTCTTGAGATGAAAGAGGCATCGCGGCAGGTAATCGGCTCGCAGGCAATCGCCGAGATCCTTGGTATGGGGCAATCGGAAATCGCGCCGCTCGACCTTGGCAAGACCGTGGCTGAAATTGTACCTTAACCGACCTCGTTTTTTTCTCAAAAAGAGAATCTGTTCACAGCCGAACGATTGCTTGAGCAAGTCCGATACTTTGGCCGCCACCTGTCCTATCACGCCGTCACGGCTGTTGGCCTGCAACAGAGCAGCGAACTCCTCAAGGTCCAGCCGCCGTAATACGGCCAGCCGTTTGCGGTCATCACTGATGCGCCGGATCAGCACCAGCGTCAGCAGCACGACCAAACAGGCCAGAATGAATATGAGAGTGTGCTCGGTCATCATGACAAAGTGCTCTTACCGATAAATATAGACGGTGCAGTCTATATGTCAATCAATAACGGTCTCGACTTCGAGCCCGCACGAACCTGAATCGCGAACGTCGTTTAAGAAGGCGGTTTCTCCTGAGAATGCCGAACACACGCCACCAGCCGACATTGCTAAAGAACGGTTGACTCTGCAACTCACGGGTCATCTCCCGAATCGATGCGAAGGGGTCCTCGCATATCATTGAAAGCACCTCGCTTTCCAAGTCCCCTCCCCCATGGAATTGATTCTCAACTTCTACCTGATGGCGCTGTGGTCGATTACCTGCAACGAACTGGTCATCAAGAGTCACACGCGTCAAAGCGGCGCTTTTTTTTTTGCCTCGATTCCGGGCAGTTCGCCGAAATCAGCCCGAGCATCCTCCACCGACTCGTAAGCGCGGAGGACGTTGTCGAATTCGAGCAAGTCGTAGATCTCGTAAACGTTCGGAATCATATTGGCCAGTTTGATATCGCCGTCATTGGCCCGAACGTCACGAATATTGGAGATGAATATCCCCCAGCCGGCTGACGATACGTAGTCCACCCCGGCCAGGTCGACCACGATTCGGTAGCGTCCCCGTTTGAGCAGCGAATCGAACACCTCTTCCAATTGAGTAGCGGTGGCCGTATCTATCACGCCGTCGACACGTACTTCCGAGGCGTCGTTCCGACTTCCTTCGGATAATGATATCGCAATACCTTCCATGACCGTCCATTCATCTCAAGAAAATGTCATCAATCAACCGAAATCAACGTCGAAAAACCTTTCAGAGCAAGCAAAAAATGTCCTGCTGTTCGGCTCAGAGTCGCCCGCCGCGATCGGTGGGATCGTCCACTGAGATCAACTCCGACGTATCGTGCCGTCCCATTATTGCAGCGGTTGCGATTGGTACGGCGCGCGCGATTATGAACGTGATATCATCGGCCTGTTTTGTGAACCCCGCGAAATCATCGATCTCACCAACGACCTCCTCACTCAAGCTGTTGAGTTCAGGTCGGGCAGCGAGGCTGAACCGATTGCTCAGGAGTTCGGCCAGTCGGTCCAGGCCGAACTGGCGGCCATGCGGGTCGGCGGCCTCGGTGAGGCCGTCGGTGTAAATGAAGAAACCGTCGCCGTCTTCCAGTTTGATGCTGACCTGTTCAAGGTGATCCTCAAAGCTGCCGTCCAGCGACACCGGAAGCCCCAGCGGCATGCCGCCGGGGTTAATGCGATTCATCCGCCCGCTGTTGGCGCTGTAATACAACATCGGATTATGCCCCGCCGAAACGATATCCATTTGGCCCAGGGCTGTATCGTAAATGACCAGCATGACAGTGATGAACATGCCGGCCGGCATATTATTGCAGAGGTAATCATTGACCCGAACCAGAGTGTCGGCGGCGGAGGTGGCGCCGACGGAACTGATCTGAATCACCGTGCGCAACATCGACATCACCAGCGACGCCGGGACTCCCTTACCTGACACGTCGGCTACCACCAGACAGTAGCGTCCCGGTGCAATCTCGAATACGTCGTAGAGATCACCGCCGACAATGGATGCGGCCCGGTAGAAGGCGTCCAGTTCGAGACCCGGAACATCCGGTAGACGCCGGGGCATCAGCGTTTGCTGAATCTGGGAAGCAAGTTCGATTTCCTTAGCCATTTTCTCGCGGGCCACGATGTTTTCACGGTCCTGACGCAAACGGGTCATCATCTCGTTAAAAGCCCGGGATATCTCAAAGAACTCCTCGGCTCCCTCCAGCGGCAGTTCCGACTCCAGGTCGCCGGAGGTGAACCGACGTACCCGCCGAGTGATCTGTACAATCGGCCGCACGAAATAATTCGATAACATGTAGACTCCCAGAGCTCCAAACAACAACAGCATAAGTGTGAGTTGAATCACGCGATAGCGAGCCTGTCGCAGCGGTTCGCTGATCGGCTCGGTCGAGTAGATGATGTGCGTGCTACCCAGCCGGCGGCTGCCCCATTCAATCGGCTGTACCAGGTAGCTTAGCTTAAGACCATCTCCGAAATATCGATACGGTTGCCCCACGACGACATCGACGACCTGCTCCGGTCGCTGGTACGGTCTGCGGATATTGCGAATGTCATCGGAGTGCGCTATCACTAAGCCGTCGGCGTTAACCAACACCACCTGCCGC